>JAJPJF010000492.1 GCA_021324415.1 Nostocales cyanobacterium Centralia_MAG_434 | reverse complement strand
GGTGGAAAGGAATGCACGTTCTTGTAGAGGCCATGCCCAAAGTTTTAGAAAAATACCCTGATGCTCATTGTCTGATTGTTGGGGGTAAGCACGATTTAGAACCAGATTATGAAGACTTTTTAAACGAGAAAATCACCAGCTTGGGTCTTGATGAGCAGATCATCAGAACTGGTTTACAGCGTAATGTTCCAGATTGGGTACAGGCGATGGATGTCTTTATTCATGCCTCAGATAAAGAGCCGTTTGGCATTGTGATTATTGAGGCAATGGCACTAGGCAAACCAGTCATTGCTGGTAATGCTGGGGGACCCACTGAAATTATTACAGAAGGCGTTAATGGCTTGTTAACACCTTACGGTGATGCAGAAGCGCTGGCAAATGCGATTTTGCGGTATCTTGATGATCAAGAATTTGCCCGTCGTGTTGCAGCACAAGCGCAGCAACGAGCTCTTGAATTCTCGACGCAGCGCTATGCGGAAAACTTTATTAATGCTGTTCGAACTGTGGTTCCCAGTGTATCTTAGACGAACTCAGCAAGTGTTCTCAAGGCATTGTTGTGTTCAAATGGCTCTTGAGAAGCTCTGAATTGTTAGTCAACCCCGATGACAAATTTGCACGTAATGCCTCATTGTAGACCTCTAGGGTTTCCTCATTGACTCGCATAACGTTGAACCGCTCTAGGTTTTCCGTTGCTCGAGTTTTCCACTTCTGCAGGGTAGCAGGATCACTCAGGAGTTGTACCAAGGCTCCTGCTAAGCTACAACTGTCTTTTGGAGGTACAAGAAGACCAGCCTGTCGATTATCTAAAGTCTCAGGAATTCCGTCGATATCGCTACCAATGACAGCACAACCAGCTTCCCGTGCCTCTGTTAAAACCAAACCAAAAGACTCATTGTGTGAGGCTAAGACAAAGATGTCACTTGCTAGCATATATCGTTGAGGCTCTGCCTGGAAACCTTCAAAATGAATGCGATCAGCAAAGTCTGTGCTTTGAGCCTTGGCTTCGAATAATGAGCGATCTGGACCATCCCCTACCAAATAGAGATGAGCTTGAGGAAAATCAGGAGCTATCATTACAAAAGCATCTATTAACTCGGCAATACCTTTACGTTGATACATTCCTGATACAGTGGTGATTGCAGGACGTTGTAAAGGGAGTGGCTGGTATTCTCTAATGCTGCGACGACGGGGACTGCCCAAAGTGCCGTTAGATACTACTTGTAATTTATGCTTGGGTATACCTCGCTGACTCATTGACTTGGCTACTGCATGACTGACTGCAATGACTCGATCTGCCAAGCCCATGAGTATGGCGCTTCGTTGAAACTCATTGTGTACAGTAGAAACTACACTGTATGAGCCATTTCTCAAAAGTGTCGCCAGTACGACTCCTGTCATCATATGTGCATGGACAATATCTGGTTGAAAATCTTGTACAATTCCACGATAATTCCATGCAGCCTTGAGAATGTTTAATAGTGTTCTTGATTGATCTAATTGATAATGATTAACCCCATAATATTCTAGTAATTTTTCATATTCTCCTCCAGCAGAAGCTATGGCAACATGGTGACCTTCTTTCGATTGTAAACAAGCTAGGTCTACTGCAACATTAACAATACCGTTACCAATTTCCTGTACATGATTAACTATATGTAGTATACGCATATAATTTTTTTTCTCCATAGAATTGCTCTTAGTAACTCGATTAATTGTTATCAATTTAGATGTTTTGTAATGATTGACAAATAGGTAGTATAATCTCGCAAAAGCAGATTTGCTAATAGTAAATGTACGTTTTTAGCAGTTCTATCCTTTAAAGAAGATTTCATAAGAACTTAAAAAACGATTCACAAAACCATGAGGTAGGCTTTCAAGTTGAGAACAATAAGAGGCGATAGCTTCTTTTTTTTTGCTTTGAACAGGTTTAATAGAAAACTTGTATGCACTTGCTATATCCTCTAATTTGAGCATAATAAAGAGTGGTGCTCGCCAAAATAACCAGATAGGATACTGTAATAGTTCAATCTTATTTCCTGTTTGTGCGATCGCCTCCTTCACCAATACATAAGTAGCTTCATGATCTTTATGACAATCTTTTCTATGAGGAACATAAACTTCTTCTGGTTTATATAAACTTATAAGAGCAGCTATCTGCTCAATGGTTTGTTGCCGTTGTTCTTTCTGCAAATCTTGCAAAGTCCCATCTGGCTTTTCCAAAAAATGTATTTTTGATGCTTCGACTCCCAATGTCTCTAAGGCTTTTAGCGCTTCTTGTTTGCGAGTTTCGATGATTTTCTCCCTCATCTTCTGATCTGAACCGCCAGACCCCTGTCCATCTGTCAGAAAAGCCACAGCTACTGGTATTCCATGCTCACGTTTGAGAGCAATCATTCCACCACAGCCAAAAGTTTCATCATCTTGATGAGGTGAAAACACCATAGCTGATCTCTGGCTAAATGTTAATGATTCACTCCCACGGTTTATAATCCATTTGAACAGAAAGCTAGAATGAATATCTTGTAACTGATAAAGCCATGTCTCAGGAAATAATCTCTGTACTCTTTTTAAAATTTCTTTAGTACTCATAACTTATATCAACTTACGATAACCCGTTTTTTTGACCTTATTACTTTATATAATCTCATAGAAACATAGGTTTGAGTATATCAATACGTATATCAACACAATGGTTCAATCAAATTCGGAATATAGCGGTCTTATTTGAGTTACAAACGCCTCATAATGGTAGGGAACAGGGAACGGGAAACAGAACTGTCTTACTAAATCATTTAGGATTGCTATATGTTGTTTTTCCTAAGTAAATACCTGGTATCACTTGTTAAAATCTGGGCTGTTTAATGGAATTTAGAATCATCTCCATTGAGGTAATTACTTTGACGAATTTTTTTTACTTTTAGCTTGATAAGTTAAGTGTGCTGTAATATTTATTACGTTGCTCTAGTATAATAGAATGCGAAATTCTCTAATGCAACTCTGAAAACATAATCAAAATACAAGCTTTACTATAACTTTACAAATAGTGCGTTTCTTTAAAAGATCCAGAAACTGTGTTTCACTCTCGCATTGACGACTCAAGAACAGTCAAGAAAATAGTGATCATTCATTCTTCTAGTTTTAGGAGCTTTGAGTGAAGAGTATAGACACTTTAAATCACCTAACAAGAAACATGTCTGTTAATTGATGGTTATTTGACATCCTTGTATTTTGTATAAAGCGACTTGACAAAAGTCTCTTTTTCATAAAATTGTTAAGCTTCTCCCTATTCATAAAGCGAGAAGAGCTTGTGCAGCTTCAGTTAACTTTTCAACTGATACATAATCACTTTTCCTTTCTGATCGTCTTCAGTAAACAGCAGGTATTCACCATTCGAGCGACGGACAGCACGAATACCATAGGGTATGTCAACCCAACCACTTTCACCTGAAGCTTCTGGACCAGGTTTTAATTTTTGGACTTGTGCTCCTGTTGCTGCCTTATATACGTATACCACCGGGTTTTTCACAGTTACAACAAATACATAGTCTCCTGAAACACTCATTGCCGCTGTTGCTACTTCACGCTTACCTGTGGTGTCATAGGGAATCACTGTCCGCCAACGAGGAGTACGATTTCCCCTACTCCAATGATCAAAACGTATAATCTCAGACCCAACGACTCCAGTGTCATCGTTAATCTCTGGGTGTTCTTTGGTAAAGCCAGACAAATACATAGTATCTGTTGCAGGGTAATACTCAATGCGTCGCAGATCGGTAAACATGCTTGGAGTCTTTTGCTTTTCCATAGATTTATAAGTGTAGATAGGATTACCCTTAGCATCTAACCCCTGTACAGGATAATGCCGAATCCCAACACCATCTTGAGTTCGCAGAGTTTTCCACACATCGCCGCTACTATCGACCCACCATCCTCCTAAATAAGGAAGATCTTTGCTACTATCATATTCATCACCCTCAAAAGTGACGTTACCGTTACTGTCTCGCCAAATCCACTCTCCTGAAGATGGTTGATGTGGTGGCCAATTTCCCGAAAACAATGGTTTACCTTCTGGAGTACTAATCACAAACATTCCCGAAGGAATAGCGATTTCTCCATCCGTACATTTTTGGAAACGATAAATTTGCAGTTGGTCTGCATACATGTTTGTTAAGAACAAAAAAGGCTTGCCTTTGATGCGGCGAAACCAAGGTGCATCTGGCGCTGTGTGAAGTCTTGGATCTTGAGGATATTTGAAAGGATTTAAGGTGTAACCTTTGTAAATCCACTGCTTACCGACAGGCTTTTTGTAATCCATAACGAAGTGTTCATGCTTAGTGTATACATCAACACCATCTGTTATTGGATCAGTATCAGCGTTATCGATGAATTGCAAGCCGAGTAACCGCCACTGTAATGTTCCATTTGGAGAAAATTTCCGCAAATCCACTCCTGAACGGTTAAAACCATCATTGGCAATGTAGATATTACCCGCAGCATCTGTACCCAATCCACTCAGACCAACAAACTTATCATCTTTGACTTCACCTGGAATACCAGCAAAAATACCTCCTTTAGTGCCAAAAGTCCCAACGAGGACTGGTGTCTTGGTCAATTGGTAAATCAGCACTTGTTGGCGTGGTCCATTGTCAGCTACTAAAAGCCTGCCTTGATTATTCACTGCGATCGCCGTTGGTTCGACAACATCTTTAATGATTCCAGGCAATTGCTGCCCCTGTTTTGAATAGTGCAAAATCTTAGCAGGAGTTTTGTCCTTTTTGTTTTGGATAATCCACAAATTTCCTTGTCGATCTACAGTTATTTGTCCTGGATTGGGAACAGGAAAGTTTTGTAACTCCTGCATTGTATCAGTATTGTAGATACGAACACGGTTGTCTGCTTGATCACTTACATACAACTGGTTTCCTAATATTGCTAATCCAGTGACTTGACTTTTCTTACTCACAATTAACATGCTCTTATCCCAGCCACGTCCTCCGGAAAACGGTGCTGGCTTGCCAGACAAGTCATAGCGTCTAACACAATGCCAATTTGTCCCTGATGGAGGATAATCTTCTCCTGGATTTCCACTTTGGGACTGTTGCATTGCTACATAAATGTATTTCTTATCTGCTGTGATAGCAACTCCACCAAGTCTACCCCATCCATGTAGGTCATCAGCTTTACTAATGACATTCCCGTTTTTATAAATTCCAACCTCTCGACCTGCTTCATCCCATGGACTATTCGTAAAAACTGTGCCATCAGAAGCAATGTACATACCACTAACTTGAATCTGTATCCATTTGTCACCACCACCAAATGTATTTCCTATCCAAGATGTTGTGTAAGTATTGGCAGATGGAGCAACTCCAGTACTCAAGTACATTGAAACTCCTATAGTGGCAACTGCCCCAGCAATTATACAAATAATAAACTTTAAAACTTTTCCACTTCTATGCCAAGAATTTCCCTGATTAGAGAGCCTCTTTATAGACTGACTAAGCATTTTGATTTTATTCATTGACTCTTTCTTATCATAATGATGACTTGAGTCTGAAACTTTAAATTTTTATTTATCTTTTTAAGGAGTCATCTATATTATTCTTTCTTTCAGTTCGTATATAGTTACCGTCTTATATATTAAAAGTGTATTAGCACTATAGCCATCCTATTTGAGTCTACAACTTTGCTAGTTCCACCAAACCAGGTTTCTCCCTGTTTACAAATCATTTAGAATTGCTATAGTTGATTGTTATGGATCAAGCTCAATGATGACTAATGACAGAAGGTAATATAATGACGATTTTCCTAAAAAAACAGTTATAGATAAAATGGGTTTAGCTTTTATCTTTTCTTCAACTAGCAGCTTGTCTTATCAAGAAAGGATAAAGACCTTAACTACCAGTGAGCAAATGTTTATTTTTATACATAAAATATCTAATCTCTTTAAGAAAAAGTTGGGGAATAAGCATATGCCTCTCCAGACAAAGTAGAAGGTTGATACATCTTTTTGAATCTCAACATTTATGTATCAACTATACATATTTCGCGCCGATAAAAACAAGATTCATAGAAAATTTATAGAAAAGATGATTTCTCAAACAATTTCTAAACAATTTGAATTTATTTTTACATATAGCAACCCTAAATCATTACATTCTTATGTAGAGCCAGAAAAAAACTTAAAACGAGTGTACAAGTTCTTGCGAGATGAGTAGGTTTTGAATAGATATTAATCTTCTTACACAAATTTTATAAATGCTTGGGGACAGAGGTAAAGAACACTTGCCTAGGCTTTCATATAGAAAGTATCATGCATCAACAGTATAGTTCATTGCTCTACAAGTTTCCTGATCAATAGACAAAATGCCTGTATTAATGTAGAGTCGTTTGTCATTAAAAAATCGTAGGCTTAGTCAATGAATATATCGCTATACAAACAAAAATTTACTTAATTCATATTTGTGATTAAAATCAACCTAAGGAAGGAACCCAAAAATATTCATTCTTTATAAAATAGCGTCTGTTTCAGCGCTAACAATATAAATTTCTGGCTTAATGCAAAAACTTACCTTGAATATAGACTTATTAACAAACTAATCTACGGTGTATATCAGGAGAAACATAGGTGGAAAGTAGCAAAAAGGACTTTGTTTCAGCATCTGCATCTATTCTGTGTGTAGGATTAGGTTGGTTCCCTAAAACACCTGGAGGTTTGGAACGCTATGTCTACGAACTGACACAGAAACTAGCAGCAAATAAAGACCAAGTTGAATTGTGCGGAGTTGGCATGCCAGAAGCTGAACCAGCTCAATTAGTTAAACTCACTAATCTAGCATCTCCAGAAGATCCAATCTGGAAAAGACTTTGGCATATTCGCAAGAACTTTCAGAAAACAAGAACTAGTAGACCAGATGTTATAAACTTGCATTTTGCATTGTATAGCTTTCCTATTTTAGATTTGTTTCCCAAGGACGTACCAATTATCTTTAACTTTCATGGTCCTTGGGCATTTGAGAGTGAACAGGAGGTTGTTGAGAAGAAACTCAGTATTTTCCTCAAACATCAACTTGTTGAAAAAAGAACCTATAACCGTTGCGATCGCTTCATAGTCCTTAGCAAAGCATTTGGTCAGATTTTGCATCAAGAATATCAAGTGCCTTGGGATAAAATCCACATTATCCCTGGTGGAGTTGATATCAATAGGTTTCAACCAAGCTTATCACGCCAACAAGCACGCGAACAGCTAGGCTGGCCTTTACATCGTCCCATTTTATTCACATCCCGTCGCCTTGTGCATAGAGTAGGTTTGGACAAATTATTAACCGCCATGGCGACAATTAAGCAGAGAATCCCAGATGTTTGGTTAGGAATTGCTGGTCGTGGACCCATAAAAGCTGAATTGCAACAACAGGCGACAGAATTAGGACTAGACAATCACGTTCAATTCTTAGGGTTTTTGCCTGATGAGCAATTGCCAATAGCTTACCAAGCTGCTAACTTAACTGTCATGCCTAGTCAGTCTTTTGAAGGATTCGGTTTAGTCGTAGTGGAGTCACTAGCCTGTGGCACTCCTGTGTTGTGCACTCCTGTTGGTGGAATGCCTGAGATTTTACAACCTTTTTCTCCAGATTTAATGACTTCCTCTATCGAAGATTCGGCTATTGCTGAAAGATTAGAATCTCTCCTGCTAGGAAAAGTGGCTATGCCTTCATCAGAAGATTGTCGTCAGTACGCTGTTGACAATTTTGACTGGAATAAAATAGCACAGGATGTGCGGAAGGTTTTCATAACAAAATAGCTTTTTTGGGCCACTACAATGCTAGAGGCTTTACAACCCATGCTCTCAAATTTTAGTGAAATCCTCTACTGAAAATGCGGTTATTAATATAAAAAAATACAACCACTATTTCATGATGAAACCACTTTCCAACAAATACTATATCTGCTTAAAGCCAGACCAAGAACCAATTCCCTGGTATCCACCAGATCCTCATCCACTAGATTGGGTTGACTATACATATTTCGGTAAAGTGTTTGAGGCTATGGAAAAACATTTAGATAGAGATGATCTCATTTTTTACTTTACCTGGGATTGTGTTGACGAGCTGCCATCATATGGAGAAAATGTTGTTGCTGTCGTCGTAGGAGATGAGTGGTCACGCATTCCCAGTTATTTTCACAAAGTACGAGCTGTATTCGCATGCTTAACTTTGCGTCCTATTCTCGGATGTAATCCTCTTGTTCGTCCTTCTTATTTAAATTTTCTGGCACTGATACAGTTTCTAAGAATCTGGGTGATCCGTCTGCCAAAATTAATAAATTATTGGGTTCACAAATCCAAAAGCTTGCGAGGAACACAATCATCCTTATACGACATACCACAGGGGTATGGTAGACAGTTAGAATTACCAATCAAGGATATGGAGGCGCGCAAATACGACGTCTTTTTCGCTGGTAGTGTGGTACACAATTCTCATGCTCAATGGTCATTGAAACGTTGGATAGGAACGCCTAAAAGCATTTCCCGCACAAAGATGATATCGAGTCTTCAGAGGATTAAGGAAAAACATCCAGAAATGAACATAGAAATAGCTACCACATCAAATTTTGGGGCTAGTATGAGCGCTGATGAGAGTCTCTATTCACAAAGAATGATGGATACAAAGATATCTGTTGTTCCTCGGGGAACGTCCTTTGAAACAATACGCTATTATGAGGCGATGAGATATGGCTGCATCGTCATAACCGAAGCTCTACCTGATCGTTGGTTTTATGAGGGATCGCCAGCTATTCAAATAAAAGACTGGAGCGAGTTAGAGGGAATACTAGAAAACCTGCTCAACAATCCGCACCTTGTCAGAGAAAAACACCAACAAGCTTTAAACTGGTGGAATACTAAAGCTTCGGAAGCTGCTATTGGTGCGTATATGGCTGAAAAATTAAACTCAGATTTATGAAAATTCTCTTTTTAGATCAAAGCGGTAAACCAGGTGGTGCAGAACTGTGCTTGGTAGATATTGCTAAACCCTATCGCGATCGCTGTTTAGTAGGTTTATTTGCAGATGGTTCTTTCAGAAATTTACTAGAACAGAATCAAATCCCCGTTGAAGTTCTGACAACTCATCAAATTCAAGTTCGTAAAGAAAGCAGCCTTGCACAAGGATTAAGCAGCATAGCTCAAATTGCACCTTTAATTGCTAAAGTGGTGCAAAAGGCTAGCAATTATGACTTAATTTACGCCAACACACAAAAAGCACTAGTCGTTGGGGCGTTAGCTAGTTTTTTCAGCCAACGGCCTCTGGTTTATCATCTTCATGATATTCTTTCTCCAGAGCATTTTAGTAAAACTAACCGTCGTATTGCTGTAACTTGTGCAAACCGTTTTGCATCACTTGTCATCGCTAATTCCCAAGCTAGCAAAACAGCCTTTATTGCTGCAGGAGGACGCTCAGAAATTACTGAAGTTGTTTACAATGGCTTTGACCCAAAGATATATCAAATCCAAGAGTCTGAGATTCATCATATTAAACAGCAATTAGGATTGGATGGACAATTTGTTGTTGGTCATTTTAGTCGTCTTGCACCTTGGAAAGGACAGCACATATTAATAGAAGCACTTGCCCAGTGCCCTCAGGAAGTCACAGTTCTTTTAGTTGGTGATGCATTATTTGGTGAACAGGATTACATCCAACATTTACATCAGTTAGTAACAGAACTAGATGTAGACAAACGAGTCAAATTCTTAGGATTTCGTTCAGATATTCCACTGTTGATGGCCGCTTGTGATTTAGTCGCACATACCTCCACTTCCCCAGAACCTTTTGGAAGAGTCATTGTAGAGGCGATGTTATCTGGAACAAGAGTCGTTGCAGCAAAAGCTGGTGGTGCAATAGAATTGGTGGAGCCAGGTAAAAGCGGCTTCTTAGTGACACCCGGCGATCCTCAAGAGCTTGCACAAGTTATTATCACCTGTCTCAAAGAGAAAGAAAAAACTGCGAACATAGCCAACAAGGCACGTATGACCGCCACTCAACGCTTTGACGTGACACAGACTAATCAGCAAATTGCTCAACTACTTAGCCGCCTGCCAGTCTAGCACTAGCAATTGCTAGATTTAGCAACGAGGAGAGAAAAACCTTTTCCATATCTCCTTTATCCTCCTTGTCCACGCCAGTTGCTTCAACGGAGGACACCTCCGCAACGCACTGACTCCCCTTGTCTCCCTTCCCTCGTCCTCCTACTACGCCGCTTCCCTCATCTGAGGCTCTCTTGTAACTTCTGGTATATTCAAAGACATCTGTTCAAAGTTAGGTACAGCAGCTTGCTCTAACACTTTCACTTCGATATTCACACTCACTAAATAGCTACCTGTATCAGCCCCAACCGCTTCAGCAATGATTTTAGCAATATCTGGGCGTTTAGCAGTTAGTGGATCACGTAAAATACACCGATCCCATTCATGCTTGGCAGTCGGATTGAGGCTGAGAATATAGTGCTTAATCATAGGACAAACCATTAAATCAATCCTCCAGAAGGCTGTCACAGAACCTTTTACACCTAAGCAGGCTTTGTGCTCGCTACCTTCCATTATAGTACAAGTGTACTAAAAAGAAAATAAAGCTGCATCATGAGGAAACAGTTAATTATTTATGATTCCCCGCCAGTGGAAGGGTGTAAAAGGCGGGGTAGGTTTGTCACTTGCTTACATCAGTAAATTAATGACAAGCCAGTAACCGACAAGGAGTAAAAAAACAGCTATCCATAAGGTTGCTGTGTTTAATTCAGGTAGTTTGATTTTGTTCATATGCTGATATTGATGTCGATGGTTGCTATTGAAGCAAGCTATATCGCACCAAGAAGGCACACTTAATTTTTAACAAGTTACTGTATAGTTATTAACATAATAATTAATAACTAATAACAACTCTCAAAATAAAGAGTGCAATCGAGTATGCGCACTAACTTGTTAGGGATTAAAAAAAATAGGCTATGCTCTCTCCCTACACGCTGTTTCCTTGTCAAAGAAAAATGGACGCGAACACTATTCCTAAATAAATAGGAATCTAATCTCCTCACCTTAAACCAGTATATTTAGGAACTTTACCCTTTAGTTCTGGCTTGTTAACTACAGTGAAAATAGTACTTAACTTACATTTTAACGAGATTGGCAGTAGTTGGTATCGTTCAGTTACAAGTCTTGAAAATATATCTGTTAAAAAACGATTTATAGATATCAAAAGATATAATTTGTGTTCTTTTGTGAAAAGAAAATTTTCTAACTTGCGTAATACTTTGTTTAGCAACAAAACAAAATAAAATTTACTTTTTTGCCTTTGACATCTGTCAATAGATAGAAGATAACCATTTTTCTTTACACGGTTAATAAAAATTTTTATAAAAAGTATAAAAAAATTACTATCTCAGGATAGAAGCAAATTATCTTCATAAAGCTATAGCTTTTGTATTACATTCTCACTTTTATTTTCTTAAACATTAACTCTCAAATGGAGAGGTACTTGAATCATTACTTGGTAAGAAAATTGACAATTTCGTTTAAATATTCCTTTGAAGGAGGTTTTTCATGAGGATCGCTCAAGTGGCTCCACTATGGGAGAGAGTACCGCCACTAACTTATGGTGGCATAGAGTTAGTCGTAGCACTCCTAACTGATGAATTAGTGCGCCGTGGACACGAAGTAACATTATTTGCATCAGGAGATTCAGTAACTTTAGCAGAGCTAGCTTCAGTTCATCCACGAAGCATAAGATTAGATCCCTCCATCAAGGAATACAACATTTATGAAATGTTGCAACTAAGCCAAGTGTATGAGCAAGCCCAAGAATTTGACATTATTCACTCCCACATGGGTTCTGCTGCACTACCCTATGCCAATCTAGTAAAAACTCCGACCGTTCATACCCTACACGGGATTTTTACTCCTGATAACGAAAAGCTATTTAGACATGCAAAAAATCAACCTTATGTGAGTATTTCAAATTCACAAAGAGAACCAAGATTAGAGCTCAACTGTGTGGCAACTGTCTACAATGGAATAGACGTTGATAGTTATAAGTTTTATCCCCAAGCTGAAAATCCTCCATATCTGGCATTTTTGGGTCGGATGTCTCCACAGAAAGGACCGCACTTGGCGATCGCAATTGCTAAGAAAACAGGTTGGAACCTGAAGATGGCAGGTAAAGTAGACGTTGTTGATAGGGAGTATTTTGAAACAGAAGTCAAACCACATATTGATGGTAAGCAAATTGAATACTTGGGTGAAGCAAACCACGTACAAAAGAATGCATTAATGGGTGGGGCAGTTGCAACTCTATTTCCTATTACCTGGAGAGAGCCCTTTGGCTTGGTGATGGTTGAATCAATGGCATCTGGCACCCCAGTGATTGCTTTGAAACTGGGATCTACAGAAGAAGTGATTGCACATGGAGAGACTGGTTTCCTCTGCGAGAGTGTTGAAGAGTGCATCAGTGCGCTTGACAAGGTTGCTGAACTAGATCGTTCTACCTGTCGAGAGTTTGTCTGCAACCGTTTCGGTGTGAAACAAATGGCAGATGGCTACGAAGCCGTATATCGCCAAATTTTGACAGATCGATTTGCTAAAAACAATGGACATCTCCGCAAACCAAAGATTATAGGCAATATGCACAAATAGAGATGTGCCAAAAAGCCTTCCATTTCCTTCCTTAACACTTTTAAACTTCCTGTGGTGTGTTGGCGTTAGCTAACATGCCTTTTCATTATTCAACCATTGCATGAAATTGCTAGATACACCTCCTCATACTGCATAAGTATCTGCTGACAACACCTATAAGAACTTAGCACTTGATATAGCATTGCAATGTTATGGATGAGGCTCAGCAAAAACTTTATCAGCAAAGGCTTTTAAATCTACAGGACGACTCAGTTTTACATACGAAGCTTATGGCGAATAACTTAAGTCAATGGTTGCACAATATCTTTGAAGCAGATTGGCAACCTCTTGAGACATTTTTGTGTTCACTTCAGAGAACTTTAGCCGTTTCTCCCAGAGGTAGTTTTGTAATGAACCCGGTGTCTGTAAAAGGAGCCAAGCTAATTGATTTAGGTATACAACTAGGAGGTCAAGCTGTTGTTCTTCTAATTGCTCTGACCACAGAAATTGAGAATAGTGTCGGTATCTATGTACAAGTCCATCCTGCAAATGGAGAAATGTATTTACCATCTAATCTTCAACTGATTTTGCTTTCTCAGTCAGGTAAAATTGTTCAGAAAGTAAAGTCTAGAGGTTATGATAACTACATCCAACTAAAAAAATTCAAATCTGCTTTCGGAACAAGTTTTAGTATAAAAATAACTGTTGCTGGTATAAGCATAAAAGAGGATTTTGTGATTGAACCTATCAGCGAACAGCCATAATTAAAAAGATGAGATCACCATATTGATAACAAATTGAGATTTAGCTAAAGAGACGCTCAACAGCGATCTCTTTATTGTTATTGCCAAAAAACCTACCTATTTCTCCATCTAGCACTTTCTCTGATAATTATTTTTCCATTCTTAGTTACTGTAAGTTGAGAAGGTGTGAGAACATAACGGTAAATATTGGGATAGTCTTCATTTAGCGCAACATAAGTGTTGCGTCTGCTAGTCTGAATAAGAGGTATAGTAATTTCACTACTACCATTTTTAGCTCTACCAACATAAATACGTGGAAGATCTTCACCACAAATATAAACATCAAAGTTGTGCGTTTCAGCATGAACAAATTCACTATGATTATTCTCTGGACACCGATCACTGATTGGTCGTGCTACAGATGGTTTAGCAAAGAAAGTTAAAAAAGTTGTTACCATTAATGGTAAGGTTGTTAAAAATAAAATTGTGCGCTTCATATTTTTTGTGCTACTGAAAATTTAAATAGTTGAAACGGAGGGTGCTCATACACCCTCTTTTAAGAAAGTCACAACTTGTAATTCAGAGAATCAACTCCTAATTAGGTGATTAATCTGAAGTTGCTAAAGCTTCCCAAGTAGCATTATCAACCACTCCAGTTGGAGATAAACTACGAAAGCTTTGCAGGTCTTTGATAGCATTTTCTGTCTCTGAGCCAAAAACGGCATCAGTCCCAATACTATGACCATGAAAGTTGTTTAAAAGGAGTTGTACAATGTACACGGCCTCACCTTTAGCACCCTTACGTAGTATAGGCACATTAATGTTAGCTAGACTTTGTTCTGTCATAATTTTTTCAATCTCTAATAAATAACAGTTAAAGTTGAGCAGCAGATAATTGCTCTTAAGCGTCCTCTATACTCTTAATTAGTGGCAGCGAAAAGAACTTATGCACCTTATATTAGGTAGATGGAGCAAAAAATATAAGATAATGTGTCTTATATTTGGTTAAGTCTACCTATTTTAGATTAATTGATAGAGTACGACATTTAGATGAAATCTCATTAAAACATTCTTTCTGCTTCATGTTCTTCTGTAAAGAAGCTATTTATGTAGTTAATAAGCTTTTAATATCAGTTTAAGTTAGGAATACTCTCGATATTCAAATATGATGTTGATTGATTTGTAGAAGAAACTTACGCAGATTTTTAAGCACAGAGTTGACTACAAATCTTTTTCTTGAACCAACTCATTACTCAAAATCAAGCTACATGGCCAGATTAAAGCCTCAATAATACACGCAGACACTGTGACTACTTTTGCTACCCACACTATTGGAAAATTAGTGTATTCGTTAAATTGGCCAAATTTTTGGCTAAATTGAAGCCATTGAATGATGGCTCCTAAACTATAAGCAACTAATGCTATCCACAACCAAATTGACATGTCAGTGATTCTCCGTTTGCAAAGTTGGTCGTCATAAAGTGCTTTTATATATAGAGTTGTTTCTTTGGCTCTTATGCAATCAAGCCATGTAAATATGTTTTAGTGAACACTTGGCGTTTTTGCACCAGAGCTGCCTTTACCCAGGAATAGCAACAGTGGTAATGAGCACAAAAACACAACTCCAACCACTCGAAAGATATCAGCGAAAGACAAAACAGCAGATTGTTGATTAATCGTTTGATCAATTACAGTTAATGCCTGACTATGAGCTGTGGCAGCATCACTTCCTCGGCTTTGGAAGTACCCAGTTAACAAGTCGAGCCGTTGATTTGTTTGTGCACTATAAGGGGTGATATGAGCCACAAGAATTGATCGGTGGAAAGCTTCCCGACGGTCAAGTATTGTAGTCAGCAAGGCTATTCCCAAGCTACCACCTAATTGGCGGGTGAGATTGTAAAAGCCAGACCCAGCAGAAACATCTTCTTTTGGCAATGGACCCAAACTTGCCAAACTTAAAGGGAGAAACATCAAAACTGTGACTGCGCCTCTTTCTACCAAAGGCCAGAATAAATCGTCTGTTCCTGTTTGTGGGGTAATGCTTGACAGTTGAAACATAACCAAGGCACTACCCACTGCACCAGTAGCAATCAGCAATCTGGCATCGACTTTACCTGAGATTTTGCCTAATATAATCATCATAATTGCTGAAGCTAAAGCTCCTGGAGCCAGCAACAATCCTGTTTGTGTCGCCGTAAAATGGAGTATACTCTGGGCAAAAATTGGCACGACAAAGAGTGTTCCATAAAGTCCCATTCCAAGAATTCCTGAGTAAAGGCTCCCGGCTGCTAGGGAACGATGACGCAATACCCTTAAGTCAACGGCAGGATGTTTGGTGGAAAGTTCGCGCCAGATGAACAATGCTAGTCCGATGCAACCAACCACTGTGAGAGTAGAGATGAAACTAGATTCAAACCAGTAATCTCTTTCTCCTTCTTCTAAAACAGTTTGAAAGCTGCCTACAGCGAGAGACAAAAGCCCTATTCCCCACCAATCTACTGTACGGGTTTGTTGCTCACCTCTTGTTTTGTCCTTCTGTAAAAATATCGAAGCTAAGATCACAGCCAAAATCCCAAAAGGGATATTCACAAAGAAGATCCAGCGCCAACCAGGACCATCAACTAAGTATCCACCTAAAGTAGGTCCAATGGCAGGACCAGCAATCACCCCGACACCAAAAACGGACTGTGCGATGCCTTGCTCTTGAGGAGGGAAGGTCTGGAAGAGGATGGCTTGCGCTTTGGCAAGCAACCCTCCACCACATAAACCTTGAATAATACGTGAAACAACCAGCATTGGCAGATTCAACGACAAGCCACACATGACCGAAGCAATAGTAAAGCCTATGAGAGAGAAGATAAAGTAGGTCTTTTGGCCGAAGTATTCTCCTAGCCAAGCAGTTAGAGGAATTAGAATAACGTTGGCGATCGCATAACCAGTGACGACCCAGCCCACTTCAGTGATTGTTGCTCCCAGACTTGCTTGAATATCTGTCAGTGCAACGTTGACAATACTAGTATCAATGACTTCTAGAATTGCTCCTAAAGAAGCTGTGATTGCGATCGCCCATTTCCGTGGTCCAATCACATAACCCGACAAAGTAGTAGCTGAGTTTTTCAGTTTTTTATGATTCGTATGTTTAGAGATTGTAGCCATAAAATAGGGATCTTAAATAAAGAAGAATTCAAAACTCAAAATGCAATTCGTTGGTGATTTAGACCTCAATTTATAGAGGACACCATGCAGACAATAGGGAATAAAACCCTCTACTCACCAACTAGTCGTACAAATTTCTTACTGAACTTTGAAGAGTGAGTTTTCTTATTATTGCGGGTTAACAAAAAAGTGTTACTGACTCTTTGGTTGATATTGGCAATTTATATAGAAGTTGCACTGATACCACGCACAAAAATATCCACAGAATTTTCTATATAATCTTCACGGCTATAGTTTAGTGGCTTAAGCGCTACATTACGACGTAACATTCCAGCTAGCAGCATCCCTGTAAACATATCAACAGCAGAAACTGGGTCTAGATCTACTCGTACAGTTCCTCTTGTTTGACCACTTCGCAGATAAGCCACAAGTTTTTCTTTCATAGGCTGAGCTGCTTCTTGCATAACTCGTCGTACAGCCTCAGGATGCCGATTTGCTTCTCCAATCAAAGTACGAATTAAGTCTTCGTGTGCCTCCAACATAGAGTTGTATAAATGGGCGTAGTGCTTTAAATCAGTATGAAGATCTTGTGTCCATTGCTCCCGATGTACCAAGGCTTCTGTCTGAAGTTCAAACACATTTTCAATCACAGCTTTTAAAAGTTGCTCTTTAGTGGTGAAATGACGAAATAAAGTCACCTCATTGACACCGGCAACACGAGCAATTTCACGGGTGGTTGCTCCTTGAATACCTTCTTGGGCAAAAACCTGGGTCGCAGCTTCTATCAATTTTGCACGGGTAAGGGCGGGAGACCGTATGGTTCTGTTCATATATATGAATGTAAGCAAATACTTGCATTTATTATAACGAGTCTTTGATACTTCTGAGATACCGTGATCTTTTTTCCGCCTTTAGTTGGATATTTGAATAGTGATTGTCAATTGACTCACAATTCACAATCACTAAGAGGTTAGGTGTAAAATTTATTAACCCATTGCCATTCTTGAACTAAACCTTCTATAAGCGTGACTTGTGGTTTATAACCTAGAATCTTTGCTGCTTTGGAGACATCAGCGGCAGTGTGACGGGCGTCTCCCATTGCCTTTTCAATGTAATTTCTTTGAATTGGTCGTCCGACAATTTCTGTCATTGTTGCCAAGACTTGTGTTAAAACAGTTCTGCTACCGCCACCTATGTTGAAAATTTCGCCTACAGCTTCTGGTATGGTAGCCGCTGCCAAGTTTGCTGCTACAACATCACTGACAAAGGTAAAGTCCCGTGTTTGCTGACCATCACCATAAATGGGAATGGCTTCATCCTGTAAAACAGATTTAAAAAACTTATGAAATGCCATGTCTGGTCGCTGTCTTGGACCATAAACGCTGAAATAGCGTAAAGAGACAAAAGGGACACCAAAATTTTTGTAATACAACCCACACAACTGTTCGGCTGCTAACTTAGTGATCCCGTAAGGAGAAACAGGCCTAGGACAAATCCCTTCGTGAGTAGGCAAGGTTTCAGCATCACCATACACACTAGATGTAGAAGCAAAAACAAATCTTTTGAGATGTTTAGCATCCTTTGCAGCTTCGAGCAAAACTTGGGTAGCGTTAAGATTTCGTTCTGTATAAGCGCGAAAACTTTGACCCCAACTTGCCCTGACCCCTGCTTGCGCAGCCAGATGGTAAACGACATCAGCAGAATCGAGAAGTTTATGCCAATCTAAAAATTGAATATCTCCTTCAATAAGCTCAAAGTTGGGTGATGAGTGTAAATGTGCTATGTTCTTGCGCTTTAAATGAGGGTCATAATAATCATTAAATTCATCAATGCCGATGACTTCTTTTCCTTGTGCCAACAATGCTTCGACAAGATGAGAGCCAATAAAGCCTGCGGCTCCGGTTACTATACTTTTAGTCATGCTATCTAATTTTGTGGTATTTTGATCAAGCTCAATATTCAAAGGTTAATCCTTGTTATCATGTATCCGCCATCACTTTACAATTATTTTTTAGCAATTATTTAGCTGATTAAAATAAGTGTAAATACGTAAAACAGATAAAACATAGTAATAAGTAATCAGTATTTACATTGGTAGCTATAAATTTGGCTAATAAAAATACTTCAGAACTTGCACTAACGTAAAAATAGATGAAAAAATTGAACCACGAGTTGTCTTATGACATTCTCGCTTCGCAAAGACTCATGAGGACATAAGTGAAAGTTGTAGTTGTAGGTAATGGAGGGCGGGAACACGCCATAGCTTGGAAACTGTTGCAATCAAAGCAAATTGAGCAAGTTTTCTGCGTTCCAGGAAATGGGGGAACGGCAAGTATGGAAAATTGCCAGAATTTGCCCTTAACAGTCGATGACTTTGAAGGAATCGGTCAATTTGCTCAAAATAATGATGTTACTCTTGTCGTTGTAGGACCAGAAGTCCCCTTGGCAAAAGGAATAACAGACTATCTTCAAAGCAAAAATTTGATGGTTTTTGGTCCAACGAAAGCAGGAGCACAAATTGAGGCAAGTAAGGCTTGGGCAAAAGCTCTAATGCAGGAGGCAGGAATTCCTACAGCTAAAGCTGCGGTATTTACGGAAGCAACAGCAGCTAAATCTTATGTGAAAGCACAAGGGGCTCCAATTGTCGTCAAGGCTGATGGCTTAGCAGCTGGTAAGGGTGTCATAGTTGCCGAAACAGTAGCTGACGCACAGGCAGCCATTGAGGCAATTTT
The DNA here is from genome assembly GCA_021324415.1 of Nostocales cyanobacterium Centralia_MAG_434. Lineage (GTDB taxonomy): Bacteria > Cyanobacteriota > Cyanobacteriia > Cyanobacteriales > Nostocaceae > JAJPJF01. The sequence continues at coordinate 5,655 of JAJPJF010000492.1, read as the reverse complement.
TCAGGGTCAATTTGGTGATGCCGGGCGATTTGTCGTTATTGAAGAGTATTTGACTGGGCAAGAGGTTTCTGTTTTAGCACTGTCTGACGGGTTAACAGTTCGCTCATTACTGCCAGCCCAGGATCACAAGCGCATTGGTGAGGGTGATACAGGAGACAATACTGGTGGGATGGGAGCTTATGCTCCAGCTCCTATTGCTACACCTGCTTTAATGGAAAGAGTTCAAAAAGAAGTCTTGGAAAAAGCGATCGCATCTCTCAGGAAAAAAGGTATCGATTACCGAGGTGTACTTTACGCAGGGTTAATGATTACCCCGGAAGGAGACTTTAAGGTTTTGGAGTTTAACTGTCGCTTTGGTGATCCAGAAACACAAGTGATTTTGCCCCTATTGGAAACACCTTTGGAGGAGTTGATGCTTGCCTGCGTGCATCAGAATTTAGGAAAAATGCCACCAATCGCCTGGAAAAATGGAGTCTCTGCCACTGTTGTTGCTGCTGCTGGCGGTTACCCTGGAGAATACGAGAAGGGAAAAGTGATTACTGGGATTGAACAAGCACAGGCACTGGGGGTCACTGTATTTCATGCTGGAACAAAGTTGTACCAACAACATGTAATAACAGATGGAGGTAGAGTCCTAAACGTCACAGGAGTAGGAGAAAACTTTGACAGAGCAATTGCTCATGCTTATGCTGGAATCAGATGCATTCATTTTCCACAAATGTATTATCGCCGAGATATTGGTCATAGGGTTAAGGGAAATGGGTAGTAGAGAATGCCCCATGCCCAAATCTTTTTGTTTTCTCCACCCTATTCCCTACTCCCTAACAAAAGTTGTATTTTAGGCGAACGGCCACCCGCTATAACAACTTTTTTATTAAGATGCTAGCTTTTTTCAAAACAATTCGAGAAGCAATCGTAAATTGGTGGTCGGAGTTTACCCTCCAGACCAAGCTTTTGGCTGTTGCTACTTTAGTAGTCTCATTGGTGATGAGTGGTCTAACCTTTTGGGCAGTAAATACAATCCAGCAAGATGCACGGTTGAATGACACTCGCTTTGGTCGTGATCTCGGACTGTTACTTGCTGCTAATGTTGCTCCACTCATTGCTGACCATAATCTTAAAGAGGTAACTCAGTTTTCTCAGCGCTTCTACAGCAGCACATCTAGTATTCGTTATCTGCTCTATGCTGATGAAAATGGAAACATTTTTTATGGTATTCCCTTTTGGCAACCAGAAGTGGAAACATCCCTAAGCATTGAGCGACGCATAGAACTACCAGATGATTATGCCGCTAATGCAGAAAAGCCGATGGTGCGACAACATCAGTCCCCAGACGGAGAAGTTACTGATGTATTTGTTCCTTTAACTGTTGATGGTCATTACCTGGGTGTATTAGCAGTTGGTATTAACCCCAACCCAACTGCTGTTATCTCTTCAAATTTCACTCGTGATGTCACTATTGCCGTTTTTATCACAATCTGGGTGATGGTGATTTTAGCGGGGGTGATCAATGCCTTGACTATAACTAAGCCAATTAAAGAACTACTGGTAGGAGTGAAACAAATTGCAGCGGGAAATTTCAAGCAACGGATTGACTTACCATTGGGCGGTGAACTAGGAGAGTTAATTCTCAATTTTAATGAAATGGCAGAGCGCTTAGAGCGTTATGAAGAGCAAAATATTGAAGAACTGACAGCAGAAAAAGCTAAGCTTGAAACCTTAGTTTCTACGATTGCTGATGGGGCTGTTCTCATAGACAACAATATGGAGGTGATTTTAGTCAACCCCACAGCAAGAAGAATTTTCGGTTGGGAAGGGGTTGATGTCGTGGGTCAAAATGTTTTGCATCTCCTCCCATCGACGGTGGAAATGGAAATCACTCGTCCCTTGTATGAAATGGCAAGGGGAGAATGTGAAAGCGCCGAGTTCCGTATTCACCTCAATCAAGCAACTAAACGGACTATCCGGATTCTCCTAACCACAGTTCTGAATTTGCAACGTGAGAGTATTAAAGGAATTGCTATTACTGTACAAGATATTACTCGTGAGGTAGAACTGAATGAGGCTAAAAGTCAGTTTATTAGTAATGTTTCGCATGAATTAAGAACTCCTCTGTTCAATATCAAATCCTTTATCGAAACGTTGCATGAGTATGGTGAAGACCTAGGTACAGCCCAACGACGAGAGTTTCTAGAAACTGTTAATCACGAAACTGATAGATTGACTCGCTTGGTTAACGATGTTCTGGATCTATCAAAACTTGAATCGGGTCGTAATTATCATCTAGATGGGGTAGATTTAGCACAAGCGATCGAGCAGACACTACGCACTTATCGACTCAATGCTAGAGATAAAGGAATTGAAATTCTTCAAGAAGTTGCACCTAAGTTACCCTTGGTGACAGGTAATTATGATTTATTGTTGCAAGTCTTGGCTAATTTGGTTGGGAATGCTTTGAAGTTTACCAAGGCAGGTGGGAAAGTTGTTATTCGTGCTTATCCACTGGAAACCAAGCTCAAAGAAGGCGATCGCCCCAATCAAGTGCGAGTGGAAATATCTGATACTGGTATTGGGATCGCACCAGAAGACCAAGAAGCGATTTTTGACCGCTTCTTTCGTGTAGAAAACCGAGTCCACACTCTCGAAGGCACAGGCTTGGGACTATCGATTGTTAGAAATATTATGGAAAAGCATCACACTAAGGTGCATTTGGTCAGTGAAGTTGGCGTTGGCACCACATTTTGGTTTGACCTAGCAGTGTTTGATTGACAATCGGGCGTGGGAGTGGTGCGATTTATTGCTGAATTCACAATGTTGATAAAGCTATCAGTAAACACACTAATAACAAAGCTAGCAATAGCAGTAGAGACTGATTGCGTTTCATCCAACTTTTTATAGTAGCCCCAAAGCTATGAGCGTCACGCTGTTGTTGATACTGTAACTTACTCTCTTCAAGATTCTGGTAAAGAGTACACTCTTTGGCATAAGGACGTTGGGGGAAGTTGCAGGTATCATCATGATGGTAGGTACAGCTGTCGCAAAGATACTCCTCTCCAGTAGCACGATGCAAGGGAATACCAGGATGTCCGAAAGCTTTCAACTGGGTACGACAATAGGGACAGGTGACAGCTTGAGGGTTAATATGTTGATGACAGCGAGGGCAGATTGCAGTATCCAAAGCTTGTAGGGCAATTCATTAAGTCATTACTTTGATTCTAGCGATTAGTTCTATATCTATATGAGTGCCTTGACCAATCTCTGATACGCAAAGGGGATTTCCGCACCTTTTAGCTATATGCGTCTGTCAGAATAGAGCTGTAGTCTAGAATCATTATCCTTTGACTATAGGTTTATTGCCTAGCTAGAGGAGCAAGGATCGTCTGATTTTAAAAAGGGTTATAGGAAAACGTTATGGACAGCAACAATTGGATGCAGCAATTATTAATGCTTGGTATTGGAACAACGTCCTTGGTTGCAGACAAACTACGGGAAGTGAGTGATGAACTGGTTAAGGATGGTAAGCTTAACCCTGACCAAGCAAAGGCTGTCATGGATGATTTTGTTCAGCAGTTAAAGTCAGAGCAAGGAACTTGGGAAACCCAAATGCAGCGTCAATTAAGAAATATGATGCAAGATTTAGGTGTTCCTCGTCAGTCAGAAATGGATGAACTGCGCGGTAGGATTGACCGTTTGGAACGTCAGATACGCGATTTAGAAAATAAGCTTTGGCGTTAAGGTGTAAGGTGCGCTTTGTGATTTAAACTTAGTTTTGTCCTACTGGTCATTCTATTTTCAAACAACTAAGTAGGGAGGGCTGATTTTGAAACCTATTTTACTCAGCATGAGTTTCATGCTGCTTTGTGTTGTGGTTTTGGCGTTTGCGCAAATCGGCAATGGCAAACAAGAGTCTGCTGTTGCTGCTACGTTGACTGAAATCACATCAACACCAACCACAGTAACTGAAAAAACTACCTTAATTGCGAGGACTACAATGTCTGATGCCAATGTCGTGACCACACCTTCTGGACTAAAATATACCGATATCAAGGAGGGAACTGGAGAGACTCCTAAAGCAGGACAAACGGTTGAGGTTCACTACACTGGTACCCTAGAAGACGGTACTAAGTTTGATAGTTCACGCGATCGCAACGCTCCTTTCAAGTTCAAACTCGGTGTTGGACAAGTCATCAAAGGCTGGGATGAAGGACTGAGTACGATGAAAGTAGGTGGTCGGCGTAAGTTAATCATTCCCCCAGAATTAGGTTATGGTTCTCGCGGTGCTGGTGGTGTGATTCCACCCAACGCTACACTAATTTTTGATGTGGAATTGCTAGGCGTCAAGTAACAGTGAACAGTTATCAGTGAACAGTAAACAATAAACATTTATCACTCAGGTTGGTGAAGAAATCTCTATCCAAGACAAAGGAAATTGATCACTAATACTTGATAAGTGATAAGTGATAACTGTTCACTGAATCACTATCTTGCTAAGTTTTTGAATTTCGTAAACTGCGGATCGAATAAAAGTCTAACAACACCAGTAGGACCGTTACGGTGTTTAGCTATGATCACCTCAGCAATTCCTCGCTCAGGAGTGTCACTGTTATAGTATTCATCTCGGTAGAGCATGATGACTAAATCTGCATCTTGCTCAATACTTCCACTTTCACGTAAATCAGATAACATTGGACGCTTGTTTGTACGTGCTTCCACTCCCCGGCTTAACTGAGATAAAGCAATCACAGGAACAGATAATTCACGAGCTAAGCCTTTGAGACTGCGGGTAATCCTTGATAATTCTTGCACACGGTTATCGCCTGCTCCTTCCATCAATTGCAAATAATCGATGACAATCAGTCCCAATTCTGTACCAACTTCTGCTTGCAAACGCCGTGCTTGACTACGCATTTCTGTGACAGTAATATTCGGTGTGTCATCAATGAAAATTGGCATTTCTGACAGCGAACCGATCGCACGACTTAACGGTTCCCATTGAGTTTGGCTGATGCGTCCACTTCGCAAATAACCACTTTCAATTCCTGCTTCACTTGCTAACAGGCGCTGCACCAATTGCTCTTTTGACATTTCTAAGCTGAAAACGGCAATTGGTAATTTGTACAAAGATGCAATATTATGAGCAAGGTTGAGACAAAAGGCCGTTTTTCCCATTGATGGACGACCAGCAACAATAATCAAATCAGAACGCTGAAAACCACTGGTTATTGCATCCAAATCGTAAAAGCCACAAGGAATACCAGGTAAGGCAATACCTTGATGACGGGTTTCAATATCTTGAAAAGTATTAATTAAGGTATCAGAGATATGAATGAGACCTGCTTGGGGACGTTCCTGAGTGACTCCAAAAACTTTCTGTTCTGCTTGATCAAGGATAGTTGGTAGTTCGGTTTCTGTCTCATAGCCTAGCTGCACAATTTCGTTACCAGCTTTGATTAACTGACGCCGCAGGTATTTTTCCATTACCAATCCTGCTAAGAGGTCGATATTAATTGCTGAAACAGTACGGTCGATGAGAGATGCTAATTTATTTCTACCACCAATCTTGGTAAGCTTATCTTGGTCAGTTAACCAGCTGGTAAGCGAGAGCAAGTCTGTGGGTTTACCTTGATTGTGGAGGCGCAAGGCTGCTTGATAAAT
>JAJPJF010000217.1 GCA_021324415.1 Nostocales cyanobacterium Centralia_MAG_434 | reverse complement strand
TGATCAGACCACCATTCAGATTCAAATTTTTTGACACGTCAAAAGCAACAATACCACCTGTAGAACCATTCCAAGATTGTGCTGTTATGCTCGAGGATAAACTCGCGCTAGTGTATTGGGGAACTCTAATGACCTGATAAGTTTGTTGCCCTTGGGTAGAGCTTGCTATTGCACTCGTATAACTATTGAGCAATCCATTCCCTGATCCAACCCCTTTTATCGGAACTTTGCCACCACTGACAGCACCAGTTGCAACGACATACTCGTAGATGCCAGCCGTAGCTGAAGTAAAGCCACTAGCACCGTTCATAGGCTGAGCACCTCCTGCTTTTAGTGCTGGCACATCACTTCCTTTGCCATCTCCATAGCCATCAGTGTTTGTGGAGTTAATCACAGCGCCTTGCATCTGGATAACTAATAGTAAATCTCCAGATGCGATTGGCGTTGATGCTCCAGTTGATGTACCTACTGGAATGGATGTTGCTCCTGCGCTCACAGAAGTGGTGCCAGGATAGTAGGTGTTAACAATTCCACTTAAGGTCACATTGTTCCCGTCTTTGCCAGGTGCAGCACAAACCAATGTAGCTGCATAGACCGGCAGTGGATATTGAGCTATTGACGAGAGCAAAAGTGTTCCTGTGCTCAGAAATGTTCCTAAAATCCGTACAGAAGATTTTAGTGGGGTTTTTTCGGTTAGGGCGCAGTTAGCATCATGCTTAGTAATTTGCTCTTGGGAACATGCAATGACTCCTAAACTGTTCAAGAAGAACTTCATCATGTTGCTGAAAGGTTTAATATACAAAGTATTTTTTTATACGTTTTAATAGCCTCATGAATGAGTAGTGATAATACTTACGAGATTTCCTAGCTTTAAGGTTGCCCAAAATGCAAAAGAATTGACCATTATGTATACTTGTAAATAATAAAGTGCTATTTATGACTAGTTATTAAGGCTCCCCCTTGCTGGCGTGGAATCGCCTTTTGCAAGCCAAAGCCTTCAAATAATTCATTGAGTTTAAAGGTTAAACCTAAATAAGGCCCTCCTGCTGAGCGTGTGCCATTGAAATCGCGGTCATCAACTTTACCAAAGGCATATCCAGTGGCAAGGCGTAAGTTAGGCGTGAGATAGTAACCCGCTTCGACAACAAAGCCTGTTTCTGTGTAGGTCGATTGACTAATCCAGCGAGCTTCACCGACTAGATCCATGCTGTAACCCAAGCGATAAGTGGCTCTTATCTGCGCCAGATTAATCGTAGTTGTACCCACAAGATCATGAGCTAGGTAAGACGTGCTATTGCGTAGTGCATACTTGCCATAGAATTCCCATTGCCAATTAGGAGCATAGATAGCTTCCACGGCAAAAGTGTGATCCTCAGAACCAGTACCACTACCTAAAAACAAGGAGTCAGGAATGGTTGACGGGTTTTTGCGATATTCATAACGCAACAAAGCGTTAAACTTATCATTTTTGGGGTCACGGTAGGCTAAACCGAGTTTAAGGCTGACCGTATCCCCCAAGCTGACAATTTTTTGGTTGGCAGAGTTAGCCTGTTGATAGCGGAATAAGCCTGTGAGAGCAGGAGAGATTTTGCCCGTAGCTGCTGCAGAAATAACGGTGTTAGAGCCTCCAGAGGAATTACGAAACTCATAGCGAGCACTTGCTTGGAATTGGGGATTGTTTGGACGGTCTGTGTATTCCAACCCCACACTATAGCTGTCACCATTGCCAAATCCTAGTGAAGAAGCACTTTGCCCAACAGCAAAGGGTTGGGCAAATTGTACACCAGCTCCTGTACGACTCAATAAGTTGCCAAAGACGTGTTCATAAGCTAAGTTCATTTTTAGCCCAGAAGCAATAGTCCAGCGCTGATGTAAACCAACAGCTCCTTGAGTACTCACTTCATTAGCTCCACCCAAAATGGAGTAACGAGCCGTAACACTGGTATCCGTGCCAAATTTGTGTTCGCCAGTGACATCTAAGCTGGTGATTGAGCTACCACTGTATTGACCACGGGTGTAAAATTGTTGAGCCAAACGGACATTGATACCAGGATAGGCTGCCCAATTCAGCCCTAAGAGTGTCCGGTCTGGATAGACTGTGTCAGCTTTAGCAGATAAAGTCTGTTAGTTTTGAGCGATGAAAGTGAGGTTATTGGTCAACGGATAGGATAGGCGCGATCGCAATTGATCGGAATTGCCACTCAAAGAATTCGGTGCTATCCGATCTTCCCGTTGACGATGAATCCAATCCACATCCAAACTGCCTTTGCCGATACGTTGTCCAATGCCTGCAGAAAGTGTTGTTAGAGAATTATTAACTTTGCTACCGGGTGTGGCAACAGAACCAGGTGATAAAAGCTGATCAAGACTACTGATGGGTTGAGGTGCAATCCCAAAATTATCTTCGTGGTCGTATTGCACCCGTACATTGGTAGTTGACGAAAGTTGGCCTGTCAATTGTGCTCCATAACGGGTTTGACCTGGAACAAAACTGACTGTAGCATCGTTGGCAAAACCTGTATCTGTTGAGCGATAATAAGCACGACCTTGAATGCCTTTGGTAATTTCTCCTTGTGCTTCCAAGCGATATGCTGAGCCACTGACTAATCCTACAATGTCAGAGTTGTTGCTGGAATGAGCATATTCTGCAATCAACTTTGCTTTTGAACCAAGAGAAATCTGTGTATCTGCACCGTAAAGTTCAAACTCGCGTGTCCCCTGGTTTTGCTGTAAATAAGTTGCTCCTAGCCAACTTTCTTGATTAAGGGTGTGATCAAAATTGAATTGTAGGCGACCTGCATAAACGTTGCTAGTAGAGCTTTGAGCCTTTTGTTGATAGGTGATAACAATTCGGCGTACCAAAATTTGCCCATATTTATCAATATCAGTGCGTAAGAGTGGCTGACGAAATAGTAAACTACCGCGATCATAGTCAATTTCGTAATCAGAACCACGGGAGAGTTGTTTGCGTTCAATAACTGTACCAGGACGATTGAGTTCTTCTAACTCAATGAAAACATCCTCACTACCAGGTATAACTAACCGATGAGATAGAAAATAATAGCCACTGGTGCCATCAGGAGCAATCGTATCCCGTTGAAAACTTTCAACGTTATTGCCATAGAAAGCGCTCAATTGTAAATTGCCGAAATTGTAATTACCTTTAAAGCCATGCAACTGACGAGTGATGGCAGTAAACTGTTGTGATGAGCGTGCAAACTCTTGGGTATTGTAGTCTCCCCACATTGCAAAATCTGGTTCAGCACCGCGAATATGAGGCGATCGCTCAAGACGCAGAAACACACTATCAGTTGAAGGAGTCATCACATCAACTTTGGAGCTATCACCGTAAACAGGGTAGTTTTGTTCATTGAACTGGTAAGTTCTAAACAGGTGATTATCACAATTACAGTCCTGATTAAGTGAGTGTTCACTGTTGAAAGCTCCAGTAAACAACCATTTACCAATTGCTCCAGTGGCAAATACAGCTGAGTGAAAATCTAATTGGGTGCTGTTATTTTTGCTGGGAGGAAGGAAATCGCCTAACCTACCATAATAATCTGTACCATGTGCTCCCAAGCGTAGATCCACTACCCCAGAAACAAGGCTAGAACGTAATGCTGTTTCAAATTGGAGTTGAGCAAAAGATTCTAAATTGCCAGTTATTGCTCGAATCCGAACAGTTTGTGCCTTTAAATCCGAACGTAAAGTTGCTTTAAATTCTCCATTCTTAGCATGTACCTGGAATCCTGGTTTATCAGGGTCAGCATCCGTTCCCACAAACTCTCCGGCAGTGGAAAGTAAGGTAACAACTACATCACGGTTAGAACGATTGCCATTTTCATCAAGGAGTTGTCCCCGAACTGTCGCTGTAGAATGTCCATCAGCAGGGATATGAGATTCAACAGTATCCAAAGTCAGTTTTGTCGGGTTTCCTCGTACCTGTACTTGGATAGAAACGGGAGATTCTGGACCTCCTACCAATTGGGCAGTGATGGTGTTCTCCCCATCTTTTAAGGGAACGCCATACCATGTCTGCGTTACTTTGTTGATGCTACTATTGAGTTCTGTGCGTCCAATTAAGGTGGAATCGACCAACGTCTCATTCACTCGTAATTCCACCTTGCTTCCAATGGGAAATTGGACAACCACAGTTGTAGCTGGCACATCCACAACATCATTCGGTGTAGGAGCGAGGATTTTGACAGGAGATGGATAAAATGTTTGTGTTCGAGTGGTAGATTCCTGACGACTTAGAGGATTTTTCTGTAAAGTTGTTGGCAACGCACCTGATGGCTGAAATGATTGTATTTGAGTTGCAGAGCCTTTCCTACTTAGGATATTTCCGAGTGGATTGGCAGTTGAAGTACCAGTGGAATTAGCGTTTTCTGAAGTGGTTTCAGTAACATTGATAGCTTTGAGTACCTGGGTGAAATTCTCACCGATGACAGAAGTTGGAGTTGTTTCTAAAGCATGGGTAGCTTTGACTACTTGTGTGGAAGCCTCACTAGTTTTAATGACCTCGGCTTTCACTATGGTAGGACACAGAACTATACTGAATGCTCCTGCTATAATCCCCATTAAGCATAGATTGAAAGTACTTGCATAGTGCAGTCTGCTTTTCATTTGGATGGTTTCTCCTGGATGGAGGGAGTGACTGCAAAGTTCATCCGTACCAACCCACCAGGTTCTAAACGTACTAAGCGGGATTGGCTATTGCGTTCTTTAAAACGGTGATTGGGAGCTAGAGTGTAACCAGGAACACTACTTAGGTCTAAGACACCCGTGTGGTTTCCGGGGGGTTCATTAATGACAGAAAAAAGACCATTAGCATCAGTAGTAATCCGGTTACCATCTTCTAAATAGATGACTGCATTCGGAACTCCAGGCTCATCAGATTGCTGCTCACCATCAAAGTTCTTATCGACAAATACGCGCCCAACAATCGTGCCGCAGTCAGCTACAATTCCTGGTCGAATTTGCAACTGATAAGTTGCAGGTCCATCCTTGGCACGAAAACTGTTATCTACTCTTTGGACATTGACGCTTGCAATATTGCGACCAGAACCACGTATAGAATCTGGAGTTAATTGCGCTGCATAGACGATATTAAGTTCCTTCAGTCGAGGAATTACAAAGTCTGTGCGGAATGTTAACGTCGAACCATTCGTTTGTGATGTGATGGTGACTTGTTTTCCATCAACTTCTCCTCGCACTGACTTGGACAAAAAGTTGAATCCCAAGGGTAAGTCGTCAGTAACTACTATTCCTTTCAAGCCTGTATCAGTCAGATTTTTAATTGATAGGCGGTAGATGACTGTATCTCCTGGTTCAGCTGCAGCGCGATCGCCTGATTTGATAATTTGCACCTGGTTGGGTTGGCAGAGATTTGTCGTAAATTGAAAGGAGAATAAATTTAGTCCAACAAGTTCTGCATTGGGAATAAGAACAATTGTTCCCTTAGTAGAGTTTTCGCCAGTTGTCGTAATTGGCTGACCATCAAGAGAGGTTGCAGTATAACGCACAATATTGTTATTGACCGCGCCAGTGCTGTTGAGGATTTGAAGCTTGACTCGTCTTTGTTTATAAATTGAATTCGGCGGTGGATTGATAACCAAAATGTATATCTTACCTGGATCTGTTTGACCTATGTTTGGGTCGAGTAGAAAGTTATAAACACCTTTGTTAATACCATCAAGATTTGATAGAAAGAACGGGTTACTATTTTCAATATTTGGTGCTTTACCACTAGATGTATCTGTCCTAGTCAGAGGAGTTAATCTTCCCAATTCTGTTCCTGTTGGGTCTTTAGGATCAGGCTCGTAGATAGCGACAGAAAAGCCTGTATAGTCCGGTAAAAGCTCTCCACTACAACCCAAGATCCTTCCCAATGGGTCAGTCAACGAGCTAGGAATAACCTGAAGTTGACGAGTACTGCCAGGAAATTGAAAATGACTAGCAGGATCTGTGTAAGTATAACTAGCTTGATTTGTGATTAGTAGACGGACATTCGGAACTTGCGCACCCGCAGACATTGAACTCTGCAATATACCTATGTTTAGAACTGTTGCCGCTAACCTGTTGAAGCTACTGGTGACACGAATCTGAAGGTTGGTTGGCGGGCGAATCACGTCATATTTCTCCTGTTTAACAAATTTGTTGGGAATGAGAGGGACAAGGAGGACAAGGAGGACAAGGAGGACAGGGATGTATTGGATTTAACCGAGAATCACTCACTATATTCCTCCCCATCTCCTTTGTCTCCTCCCCTGAATTTGTTATCGCACCTGCAACTGATAAGTTCCTTTGATTGTTGTCTTTGGAAGAACCGATGTACCAAAATTCCAGCTAATATTGGTGTAAGCGGTAGCAGGTGCTGGTCGAGTTTCTACTTTGCCACTAGGAAGGGTGACTTTAACCGTAGGATTTTCTACAAAGGTGTGTCCACCATCAATGCTATAGGCAATCTTTGTCCCTGTATTCCCATTTATAGTGGCTGATTTGAGGACATACACCATTGCCTTTGGAATCGGTTGCTTAATGGTAAGATTCTTGACTGGGCGATCGCTGAAGTTTTCAGCACTAATGGTATAACGTAGTACATCGCCTGGTATAACTGCAGCTTGACCTGATAAAGATTTCCAGGTAATTTTTGGCTTATTCTCCTTGTCTTGTTGCACGACTTGCTTTTCAGCATCTAACTGCAAATGCACTTGCGGTTGATGTTGGGTATTGCTGGCGATTACCGAACTCATATTCCAGAGACTTGGCACTCCAGGGATGGTACCTGAAAATGGTAGGGCGGCAATGAGTGCAATTGCTCCTAAACCTGCAATGGAAACTCGTTTCATCTTTCTAACCTCTTTAAAAGTTCTAAAATATGCAATTTGTGGGGTGCATTATGCATGCCATTACCAAGGTGTAGTTTGCCTGTCAAGACTGCCTAGTTCACTTGGCGTTGGAAACTGAATGTCCTTGACTGACCTGGTACTACTTGACCTGTGACTGAGTCTATGTACTTGGTAACATCAGTGGTGACGGTTACTCCAGTTTGATCAGATGTAGAGGTTGTCGCTGGATTACCACTAAAGAAAGTGATGGTTGCCAAACCAGAATCTTTCGCTGAACCAACAATGTTACTGGTATCAAGTATGCCGTTTTTATCATTGTCAAGTGCCCAGTTGTTACGAGACAGAGTCCCATCTTCGGTAATCACGAGATTGTTGGCATTCAAAATAACGTTGCCAGCTCCAGCTTGCGGTTCTGAAATGTTGGTGTAAGTGATCCGGTACTCAAGAATGTTGCCTGGAGCTGGATTCTTAAGAGTAGTGCTAAAGGTATCCTGACCAGTTTGAATGGCAGGACCTGTTCCTTGCAGAACTCGTGACTGTTTGAGTAGTCTTACGTAGCCTGTGTAGACTCGATCAATTGTTTTATTGACAGTTGTCAATTCACTACTATCAATCACACCATTATTATTGCTATCTATGAAAGCAGTGATCGGCACAGGGAAACCCTTACCCGTGTCTGTTGAGAGTGGAGTTTTATCAGGTAGCTTAACTTCTACACCATAGTTAGCTTTGCCACCTGTTGCCAGATTATCAATCCGAATTGGGTTAGTGAGACTGACTGGTTGACCACCAACAGTACCATTTCCTGACGTGAAGTTAAAGACAGCGCCATCATATGTGTAAGTTGCTGATGAACTGCCGTAAGTAATAGTAACCACAGAGTTCTTGGGCAAGTCACCAGGGGTAGCAGGTGCTGTTGGTAAGAGGGAGATGTTATTTGTAGATGTGCCGTTATTTTCAACCGTATTGGTAAATGCTACAGAAGCCGGACTAACCATTGATCCAGGCGCAGTACCCGGTGGAATTAATGCGGACTTATTCGTGAAATCATCATCGGTGTTAGTAGGACCAACAGCATCTGGCGCACCATTTGGTCCATTCAAAACTGCATTTGCCTGAGGGGATGAAATGGTGAATACGTTCGCATCACCACCAGGAGTAGAACCAGTGTTATTGTTGCCAGTATCTTCGTTGCTTGGAGTGAGTTTTGTTGGGTCTGGGATATAGCCGTTATCAGGGTTAGGAGAAGTTGGGTTGCCAGTTTTGGGGTCAACGTTGTTCGGATTTTGGTCACCTGAATCGTCGTAAATGAGCGGGCTCTTTGGATCTCCAGAAGTTTTACCAAATACCTGTGCAAGGTTGGCAATAGTTGCTGAACCGGTAAGACCCTGAGTCTTAATTTGTATAGTGAAGCCGGTGACAGTCTGACCAGGAGCAACTGAAGTGATGATAGTAGGATCATTAATAAAACCAACCCGTCTCACAGCACCTGTAACTTTAGTAGGATCAGTTTTCCATTGAGCTTTGTCCGCACTTATCGTTGTCGGATCGTCACTGGTGTAAACTGCTATCCATCCTGGGGGAGCTGTTGGTGTGCCTTGGAGTACTGTATTTAATGGAATCGCATCAGAAATCAAAATACGGGTGAGGGTGACTGCGCTGCCATCAACAGTGAGAGTTGTACCTGCCAAAGGTGCGGGAGTTAGTCCGGTATTGGTGACATCGTTTGACTCAACCCGTAAGCTCAGACTGTAGGTTAGCACATCATTGTTGAGCTTATCTGTACTACCACTCGTATCAAAGCCTGTCCGAGTTTTGAGGATAGTAGCGAGAGCTTCTGTTTTAGCACTGTTACCTACGTTCATTTTTTCGGTAATACTGGCTTCACGAACTCCGTTAACCGAAGGGCCAGAAGCTTCATTAGGAAGCGTGTCGTCATTGCTGTCAACTGTGTAAACGTCACCACCATCAGGAATCCGAAGTTGGTTCTGTGCATCACCAGGCGTTTGACCAAGTTTGACACTGATTGTGTCTCCTGCTTGCGCACCACTAGCAACTGTCACTGGAACTCTTACTAAGACAGAACCACCTGCTGGGAGTTCTTTTGTGATCAGTTCACTACCAGTGATATCTGTCCAAATGGCACCGCCATCGTAGCTAAATTGCAGATTTCCACTCACTGTACCAGGACCAGTCACTGACGCCAAGTTGGGAATCCGGAATTTGCCTGGATTGTTACCAACGTTAGTGACAGTGTAGTTATAGTAGAGATCGTCACCAACTTTAACCTGACCACCAGGGTTGGTTTTATCTGAGATACCGGAATCGGAAACCGTGATACCAGCCACTTTTGCCACAGTAACAGTGACTGTATTGGAGGTGGCGTTGATGGTTGTGCCGGGATTGTTGGGGTCTTCGTAAGTACCTGTAGCTGTGTTATTAATTGACGTGCCTGCAGCTGTACCTTCAGCCAATACAGGGGCTACCAGTTGGAAAAAGCTACCCGCTAACAATGCTGTTGTGATCAACGTGTAGTAGTGTTTACAGCGTACATGCACATTTTTTTTAAAGATTTTCATGGGGTGAATATGTGTATTGAGCACAATTAATCTAGTCAATTTCCCTTAGAAAGGCTAAGTTGAGCTAGCCTAAGCAGTTCATGTCTTTGGACTTCTTAGGAGATGATTAAGACTATTTATCAATTGATATAAAGATTTAACTGAAGTATTGTTTACACCATTTTGCTTTTCATCTTTGAGGATGATTGATACCAATTACTATAACTATTACTACTTATGCAAGTGTTTCAGTAGGAATACCAAATCTTCTAACAATTTTTGGTTAATAAGCTGCTATTAGCTGCAGCAATACATCAAGGTAATGAAAAACTGCAGATATCACTGTTATTATGAAGAAAGATTAAGCTAAATTCAGAAAAGCCAAAGCCAAAATGAGCCAGACTGCAATAAACTTAACTGCGATCGCTATCTTTCTCATGACGCTATCAACTTTGTTGGGACCATTATTTCATTTGTCTCCCACACTACCTGCACTTGCCACATTTATGATTTTGGGTGTAGTGACTGTTGATGCTTACAGCTTTCAAGGTCAGGGAGGTAATCTGATTTTAGATTGGATAGCTGGTTTTTCCCGCGAACATCGAGAACGTGTCCTTCATCACGAAGCAGGACACTTCCTAGTTGCTTATCTATTAGAAGTTCCAGTATCTGGCTATACCTTGAGCGCTTGGGAAGCACTCAAACAAAAGCAATCAGGACAAGGTGGTGTTAACTTTAATGATGGCGAATTGACTTCTCAACTAGAACAAGGTAAAATAAGCGCTCAAATGCTGGATCGCTACTGTACTATTTGGATGGCGGGCATCGCCGCTGAAACCCTAGTGTATCAAAGTGCTGAGGGTGGAGTTGATGATCAAAGCAAACTTAGAGGAGTGTTGGCTAGTTTGGGTTTTTCTAAATCAGCCTGTGAACAGAAACAGCGCTTTTGCGCCCTTCAGGCAAAAACCCTACTGCAAGACAATTGGACTGCATACCAAGCCCTGGTAAATGTTATGCGACAACGCGCTTCAGTGGTTGAGTGTCAGCATGCTATCTCTTCTTATAAAGAAGAGACGGTTTGAAGATGTGGAGTACGGGACCAAGAGTTTTGCATACCAACAACACAATTACGCCCAGTTGCTTTAGCCTGCAACAGGCATTGATCAGCGCGATTAAGCAGGCTGATTCCTTTATTGTCATCTTCTAATTGTAAGCTAGCACTTCCCAAACTGATTGTGATGTTTACAGCTAGTTGACTATTAATTGTAAATGGTTGATCACTGACTATGCGATTGAGACGACGCGCTACGACGAGTGCTTCATTGTAATTGGTATGACTCAAAAGAATCACAAATTCTTCACCACCATAACGGAATGGAGTGTCTTGAAAGCGTAGGTTGTGGCGTATGCGGTTACTCAGTAATTGTAAAAGGCGATCTCCAACTAAGTGCCCGTAGGTATCATTAACTATCTTGAAGTGATCCACATCCAACATAATCAAACTTAAGGCAGTCCCATGAGTACGGGCTTTCTGAATTTGTTTAGGTAAGTCCAACTCTAAAGCACGACGATTATTCAGTTTTGTCAACGGATCAGCTAGGGCGATCGCTGATAATCGATCATTGGAGTGCATGAGATCGCGGTATTTCTGAACTTTACGCAAGCCCACTGTCAAGTGTGCTAGCAGTAAGTGATGCCATCCTTGTAGGGACTTTTCTTGCTGTGGAGATTTTGCCTGCAACGTCTCTACGCACAAAATATAAGCATCAGCGCCTTGCCGTAGTATGGTAGAAGTCATCTCAAACTCCCAACTGCAGTCATACTTACTTTTATTGGCAAGCTGGTGAGGACGATCTTCCAAAAGGATACAGTAAATCCAAGATAGCTTTATCTGTTCTTTCAGCCAAGAACACAATTGTATACTGCCGTCCAAACTTGCCTGCATCAGTATAATATCTGGTGGCATGATTTGGATGTGAGCTATTGCCTGATGTAAATCGGCAATCACTTCAACACTAAAAACGGTTGCGTTGTAGATCTGATCAGGAAGTGTGGCGAGAAAGTGATCACTTCCAAAGACCAGAATAGAAATACTCATTGCTTTGCTTTTTGCCCTATTTCAAATGTTAAGAACCTAATCCTGATAAAACTAACACACATACCCTAGTAATACTGAACTCGTCCGTATTTTTAAGGATGCTATTGTTGTCTGTTATATTTTATTGTCTTACTTCTGAGTCTATCAAAAATTTCCATTTTTCTTTCTTTTTGGATTTTTTTTACTCTTTTATCTAATATTTGCCCTCAAATTGTTTATTTTAAACAGTATAAATACTGAATAATATTAAAATATCAAAAAAGATTTCTGTGTTTTCCATGACTCATGTATCAAATACTTACTTAAATGAATTGAACGTTCATGATTTAATGACAAACCAAACTTATTTTGACCGTACAATCTTCAGGATGTATTATCACAATTTTCCTATACGTATCGTAATTTTATTTGATTTATGAAGATTTGGCATTTTGAGCAACCTAGTTTCTGTAAAAAAACTAGTTTCAATGTTTCATGAATCATTTAGGATTAATATATATTTAGATATGATGAATCTAATTAAGAATATCCACGCATATACGTGATATCATAACTGAGCCATTACGCATCAGCTATTCATCCGAAGTTCATGCGTGGGATTTCAATCCTATTTCTAGGTTCTTCTTTCTCCTCCAACCAACGCTTTATACCCTAGGTAATATAGTGAGTGCTGAATCATTGGAGGAAAAGTTTGTGGCAATTATCAGGAGATTTGTGACTCTGATTGAGGTGATGTCACTTGCAGATATTGCAGCTTATTTTTGGCGTTCAATAGTTATTGATAACCTTCAATGTGGTAACCGACAGCAACAATTGCCTGTTTGATTGATTCTTCAGAAGCTTTGGATTCTACACTCACAGTCTTACCCTTAACATCCACATCAACTTTAGCATCAGGTTCCATGACATGGATAGATTCAGAAATCTTGCCGGCACAATCCTCGCAAGCTATGTTTGGGACTTTTAATTTTAATGCCATACATTACCTCAGTATTTAAATTTAGAATTGCTTTCTCAGTTTTCATATTAATGAGCGCTGAGATGCATGATCATCTTACTAAGGTTAGGTAATCGTGCAAGTAAGTAATTGAATAAAAATAAATTTCAATGAGCCGCTAAAACACCAAAGGAATAGAAAACTTTGAAATTACTGCCTCTTACCAATTTACTTACTTGTGTCAGGATGGCTAGTTGTGTCCTGAAGCAAAATGTAAAATGGGATTAACAACCACTAAGGCAATTAAACTGAGTATGCAGTAAACAAAAGCCCTCATGGTGGTATATGTGCCAGTAGCAGAATTGTCCTTCTGTACGGCATACTCTTGAAAAGACCATACCCACGTTTATTTATTGACACTATTTTTGTAAACACCCATGTCTGTTTCTCCCCAGTACCTCAGCGGTAACGAAATTCGCTCCCGATTCCTCAACTTCTACGCTCAAAGAGA
Source organism: Nostocales cyanobacterium Centralia_MAG_434 (assembly GCA_021324415.1). Classification (GTDB taxonomy): domain Bacteria; phylum Cyanobacteriota; class Cyanobacteriia; order Cyanobacteriales; family Nostocaceae; genus JAJPJF01. Next base: position 2,813 of record JAJPJF010000217.1, on the reverse strand, counting down.
ACACCAAATTCTCCCTAGTGCCTCTTTAGTGCCTGAAGACCCGACCGTACTGCTGACGATCGCGGGGATGATACCATTTAAGCCTATCTTCCTCGGACAGCGTACCCCAGAATTTAAGCGTGCTACCACTTCCCAAAAATGTATCCGTACAAATGATATTGAAAATGTCGGACGCACTAAACGGCATCATACGTTTTTTGAAATGCTGGGGAACTTCAGCTTTGGTGACTATTTCAAAGAACAAGCGATCAGTTGGGGTTGGGAAGTCGCAACCAAATTATTTGGTTTATCTCCAGAAAACCTTGTGGTCAGCGTCTTTCTCGAGGATGATGAGGCGTTTGCCATCTGGCGCGATCAAATCGGTGTTCCTGAAGCAAGAATTAAGCGAATGGGGGAAGATAATTTTTGGGTGTCTGGTCCTACTGGTCCTTGTGGTCCCTGCTCAGAAATTTACTACGATTTCCACCCAGAACTCGGTGACGATAACATCGATTTAGAAGACGATACCCGGTTCATCGAGTTCTACAACCTAGTATTCATGCAATACAACCGGGATGCAGATGGTAACTTAACACCATTGGCAAGCAAGAATATAGACACTGGAATGGGTCTGGAGAGGATAGCACAAATCCTCCAGAAAGTTCCCAACAACTATGAAACTGATTTAATTTTCCCCATCATCCAAAGAGCAGCGGAAATTGCAGGGGTTGACTATGCCACAAGTGGTGAGAAAACGAAAGTTTCTTTAAAAGTCATTGGTGATCATATTCGTGCTGTTGTCCACATGATAGCGGATGAAATCCGTGCATCGAATGTAGGACGTGGTTATGTGCTTCGACGGCTCATTCGGCGGGTTGTGCGTCATGGAAGATTGATTGGTATTTCTGAAGAATTTACCACCCGAGTTGCTGAGAGTGCGATCGCCCTTTCTGAAGGAGCTTACCCCAATGTGCGCCAACGGGAAACAGCAATTAAAGCCGAACTACAAAGGGAAGAAACTCGCTTCTTGAAAACTCTTGAACGCGGGGAGAAAATGCTTGAGGAAATCATTCACGACTTGAAGCAGCAAGGGAAGACTCAGATCAGTGGTGAAAGTGCTTTTACTCTCTACGACACTTACGGCTTTCCTCTAGAACTCACCCAAGAAATTGCTGAAGAGAATAACCTCACAGTCGATGAGGTGGGGTTTGACGTGGAAATGCGTCGTCAAGTAGAACGTGCACAACAAGCACACGAAACTATCGATTTAACTGTACAAGGTACTCTCGATAAGCTAGCTGAACATATTCATGGAACGGATTTCTTAGGGTATACCCAAGCTGTGGCAACTGCCAAAATTGAAGTGCTGCTTGTGGATGGAGTTGCGCAAGAGGAAGCAGAAACAGGAAGCGAAGTGCAAATTGTTCTTGACAAAACACCATTCTATGCTGAGTCGGGGGGACAAATTGGCGATCGCGGTTATCTATCCGGTGATGGTATTGTTGTCACAATTCACGATGTGAAAAAAGAATCTGATTTCTTTGTCCACTTTGGACGTATTGAACGCGGTATACTCCGAGTGGGCGATACCGTGATGGCACAAATTGATCAAGCTTGTCGTCGTCGTCTCCAGGCAAACCATACTGCAACTCACCTATTGCAGGCAGCTTTGAAAAGAATTGTTGATGATTCGATATCACAAGCCGGTTCTCTTGTAGCCTACGATAGATTGAGATTTGACTTCAACTGTCCACGTCCTTTGACATCAGAAGAATTACAAGCAGTTGAAGAACAAGTGAACATTTGGATTGCTGAAGCACATTCCGCCAAAGTGGAAGTCATGCCTCTAACAGAAGCAAAAGCTAAGGGTGCGATCGCCATGTTTGGGGAAAAGTACAGTGAACAAGTCCGTGTGATTGACTTCTCTGGTGTGTCAATGGAACTATGTGGTGGCACCCATGTCAATAACACTGCGGAAATAGGTGTATTTAAAATTGTCTCGGAAACTGGAATTGCATCGGGAATCCGGCGGATTGAAGCAGTTTCCGGTCCGGCTGTCTTGGATTATTTGAATGTTCGAGAAAAAGTAGTCAAGGAATTGAGCGATCGCTTTAAAGTGAAACCGGAAGAACTTCCTGATCGGATTACCACTTTGCAAACCGAACTCAAAGCCACTGAAAAAGAACTGGAAAGCTTCAAGGTACAGTTGGCGATCGCAAAATCAGATAGCTTGCTACAAATAGTTGAGTCTGTGGGAGATTACAAAGTTCTTGTTGCCCAAATGGAAGGAGTTGACCCAGAGTCATTAAAAACTGTAGCCGAACGCCTCCTACAAAAACTAGGAACCAATAGCGCTGTAGTACTTGGTTCTGTTCCCGAAGCAGAAAAAGTGAGCTTAATTGCAGCCTTTAGTCCGGAGGTCAACAAAAAAGGCTTGCAAGCCGGTAAATTTATAGGTGCCATTGCAAAAATTTGCGGTGGTGGTGGTGGTGGAAGACCAAACCTTGCCCAAGCAGGTGGACGTGATGCAAATAAATTGCCAGAAGCTTTAGAAAGTGCACGTCGGGAGTTGAGATCGGGTTTGAAATAGGGCATAGGGCATGGCATAGAGTATCTTTCCCCCTCTCTCCCTTGTCCATGCCAGTTGTTCTACTTGTCCCCCTATATCCCACTCCTAACTCCTAATACCATTTCACTAAATTTTTGATACCAATCCATCCCCTTGTCTTCCTTGTCTTCCTTGTCCTCCTTGTCCTCCTTGTCCTCCTTGTCCTCCTTGTCCTCCTTGTCCTCCTTGTCCTCCTTGTCCTCCTTGTCCTCCTTGTCCTCCTTGT
>JAJPJF010000124.1 GCA_021324415.1 Nostocales cyanobacterium Centralia_MAG_434 | reverse complement strand
TGTGCCATTCTCCCACCATTCCCCCCGGGGTGGTGATTTTGGAATTTTGGCCGCCGGGCTGTGGGGGGGGGTTGAGGGGGGGGGGGGGGGGGGGGAGGGGGGGGGGAGGAGAAAGAAAGGGGGGACAAGGGGGACAAGGAAGACAAGGGGCACAAGGAAGACAAGGGGGACAAGGAGGATATGGAGATGCAGAGGCTACCGGGTTCTGAATCTCCTCTATTTACAGCACAATATGTTCATGCAAGATGTTGCTCGCTGGTGCGGCTTGCATGCCAAGAGGGATTTATATCTTCCTCTAGATATATTCCTTGGCTTGATGCCAATGAAAAGCTTCGTCTAACTCAGGAGCATTCTCTTGAGTTAATTGCTGAGTTAGTAAAGGTAGTAGATAACTTGGAATTTTATAGCGTAGTTAAGTTGGAAAAAGCAGCATTGAAGTTGAGCTTAGCTTTTGATAGATTTTGGAGTCACTGTCGGATTTTGGGTGAGATGAAGACGTCACCAGAGTTAGCTCAAGCTAGGCTTGGATTGGTTATGGCAACTCAGTCTATATTAAGATTCTTGTTAGAAGACAAATTGGGTCTCTCTGCTTTTAAGAAGTTATAAATAAAAATTTTTGTAATAACTATTGACTGGCTAAGTGACTCATTATATATTAGCAGGTGTGTGAGGAGCGAACCAGCAAGAACACCGAGACGAAACACGGCCAGTCGTCGGTGTTCTTTCTGATTTTTTGGGTTAGTTCGTTATAAGGGGTAGGCTGAAAACCCTGTGTCTTTAGACCAGGAATAAAAGCCACTGCGCAGGTTTTAACCTGCCGTGAGGTCAACTATTCACTTTGTTGTGCAATATAGTTTTTAACCGCCTCAGTAGAAATATTACCAAAGGTATAGGGGAAGTCAAGCTATTAGGTAAATGGGATATTCACACATATCCTATCATGTCAATCAAACGGGTTAGATTGGTTAGAAAAGCTGATAGTTACTACTGTCAATTTGCAATTCAAACTGATGTGATTCCAGAATCAAAACTAGGTAATGGTGAAGTTGGTTTAGATGTTGGAATAGAGTATTTTTACTCTGACTCGAATGGTCATCATGAGGAAAATCCCAGATTTCTCAGAAAAGCTGAAAAAGCTATCAAACACGCTCAACGTCAAATTTACAAAAAGGAGAAAGGAAAAAACCAACGACGAAAAGCGCGAGTCAGATATGCCAAGAAGCATTTAAGAGTAAGTAGACAACGGAATGAACACGCTAAGAGACTAGCGCGTAACGTATGCAGCCTTAACAGGCTAGTCGTCTATGAAGATTTAAATGTCAAAGGCATGGTAAAAAATCATTGTCTTGCCAAGTCCATTAATGATGTGGCTTGGAGTCTATTCCGTCGTTGGTTAGAATATTTTGCTGTTAAGTTCAATACTGAAGTTGTAGCTATCAATCCTAGAATGACATCTCAAAAATGTAGCGATTGTGGTTCAATTGTCAAAAAATCTCTTTCAACCCGTACCCATCAGTGTAGTTGTGGATGTGAGTTACAAAGAGATCTAAACGCAGCAATCAATATTCTCAATCTTGGAAGACAAGCTAGGGTAGGGCATACCCAAAGTCACGCTACTGGACTAGTGACCTCTACTTTACTTGGGGCAACCCTGGTAGAGCAAGTCACTAGGGTGAAGGTAGAATCCCCTGACTTTCCGATTAAATGAGCAATAGCGAAATTTAATCAGTCCGGGGAGTGTCAAAGAAACAGACCACCATAACGACTAAAAGTTTCTAAGAAAGCAAAAATTTTTCAATCGCAACTGCTGCACCGTCTGCTTCAACACTGGGCGCTACCCACTGGGCGATCGCTTGAATTGCTGCTGGTGCATTTCCCATGGCGACACCGATACCAGCATACTCAATCATTTCCAAGTCGTTGAAGTTGTCACCAATGGTCATGACATTCATAGGTTGCAACCCAAGCATTTCCTCAGCTAAATAACGTACTGCAACACCTTTGTTCACACGGGGATGAGTCGCTTCAAAGAACGTAGCAACAGATGTGGTGAGATATAGTTCCGCTGGGGTGTATTGGAGGCGCAAATTTCCCAATAATCCATCAATAACATTTGGGTCATCGCATAAAGCCAGAACTTTTGTCGGTTCTGTACTTAAGGTTTGACGCAAGTCACCTACAGCAATAGGAGTGATACCGGAACGTTGTGCGTACAATTCCGTTTCTCTAGTGAATTCCCGAACATATAGCTGATCGTTAATGTAAAAGTGAACTGATAAGAGCGATCGCAGTTCAGGTTGTTCAAAATAGTCTAATAGTTGCTGTGCTATTTCTTTCGAGAGGGATAAATGACGGTGTATGCGTGTGGTCACTGGGTCTTGAATCCAAGCACCTTGATAGGCTACGAGTGGCAAGCTAGAGCCAATTTCTTGATGAAAGCGCAATGCTGAACGGTACATTCTACCAGTGGCGATCGCCACCTTGATTCCCTGTGCTTGTGCTGTCATAATTGCTTGCTTAACAGCTGGGCTCAAAGTATTAGACTTACCACTGATAGTGCCATCAATATCTAATACCAGTAGTTGAATGTTAGAAGCACTCTCAATTTTAGATGATGCTGATTGAGTAGCAGATGCTTTGTGCATAAATTGCTTGTGTCAATTATGAAGTCCCAGTATGAGGTTAGCAGGCTCTAGCTAAGAGTGGGACTAGTGGAGTCACCTCAAAATGAAACAGAAACATATGATCTCAAGAGCAAAGCATAAAAAGTTACATAGTCACAAAGCAATATAGGTATACAAGAAAGATGAATATGTACTATTTAAGCATATTCTCTGATTACCAGCAGTTTTGACTATATTTTTCTTTTAAAATAGCAAAAAGCTAAAACTTAATTAAATATTCCTTCTTTTAAAGTTTCTGTAATTCAAAAGGTATAAATAGCCCATCTGGGTTATTTGTAGATATAGACACAATGTACAATACTGAGATAATAGGTAAGTACTTAAACAGGGAACACTTTTGTATAAACAATAGATCAATTAAATCACGTAAGTACAGGAATCCTATGAACAAGAAAGCAATTATCAGATTGATCGCCGCTACGGCTTTGATGAGTATATTTCCCTCAATAACTCGTGCAAATGCGGCTTCATTAACCAATTCAAATGAGTGGAACAATTTGACAGGAAATCCTGTTCAAGACAAATCAACTGACACATCAGGGTTCCAAGCTATACTTCCGGATTTCCAAAAATATATCCAGCCAGAATCAACACCAATTCCTGACAACCAACTAGAGAAACTAGACCCCAAGAACCTATTGCTGCAAAATGATCAAGACATTCGTGTTTGGTTCATCAACAACGGCGGTATCTACCATAATCAGGTTGCTTACGAAGCAACCCAAGGTTCTAATGACCAAAAGGCATGGGTTTTTCAAGACACTCAAAACGTGAATACTGGAGATTATGTTGACCTGGGTAAAATCAACGCAGGTACACAACTAAGCTTCTGGTTAAGAGCGAATGGTGCTCAACCAGATGACCCAAATGGAACAAATCCCGCAACCCAACAGAAAAATATTTATGGAGCAGATCCAACTCAAAATCCAGACCAACTCGATCACCTAGTTGCTTACGAATACAAAGACTACCTATTACTTGGGTTTGAAGACTTGTATGGACCACTAGGTTCGAAAGCAGGTGGAAATATCGACCTAAGTGCTGACCGTGACTTTAATGACGCAGTATTAGTGTTAAATATTTCCAAAAGCAACTTGAAAACAAATGTACCAGAACCAAGGACAGCGATCGCACTATTGGGGGTAGGTGCAGTTGTTATGATGACACTACGTCGTCGGCAAAACCGAGCCATCAACAGCGATCAGTGATCAGTGAACAGTAACCAGTTATCAAAAAACCTAAACCCCGTGATCAAACTGATAACTGATAACTGATAACTGATAACTGATAACTGTTAAAGGGAGCATCTGGCTAGAATAGTCTATAGATGTCCCAAGTAAAAAATTTAAACCAGTTGGCTTCCAATTCCTCGACAACAACACATCCCATATTCATCCTAGTGGATGGACATTCCTTAGCCTTTCGTTCGTATTTCGCCTTTGCTAAAGGACGAGATGGTGGATTGCGGACAAAGACAGGAATTCCGACCAGTGTGTGTTTTGGCTTTCTCAAGTCGTTGCTAGAAGTGATGACAAACCAACAGCCACAAGCAATGGCGATCGCTTTCGATTTAGGTCTGCCAACCTTCCGTCATGAAGCTGACGATACTTACAAAGCTGATCGTCCAGGGACACCAGAGGACTTCGTTCCCGACTTGGAAAATTTGCATGAGTTGCTAGATGCATTAAATTTAAAAATCCTGACTGTCCCAGGTTATGAGGCGGATGATATCTTAGGGACTTTAGCACAAAAAGCAACCGCTGTTGGATATAAAGTCAAAATTCTCACAGGCGATCGTGATTTATTTCAACTCGTAGACCCAGACAAACAAATCTCTGTTCTCTACTTTAGTCCAGACGCACTCAAACGCTCCTTTACAGACAGTGTCACTGAATTTGGTCCCGAACAAGTTAAAGAAAAATTAGGCGTTTTTCCCTCTCAAGTCGTCGATTTCAAAGCTCTTTGCGGTGATAAATCAGATAATATACCTGGAGTTAGAGGAATTGGAGAAAAAACAGCAGTACAGCTTTTGAACACCTATGGTTCGCTTGACAATATTTATGAGAAATTAGGTGAAATCAAAGGAGCAACTCAGAAAAAACTGGAAGCAGGGAAACAAGATGCGGAAAAGTCGCACTATTTGGCAAAAATAGTTGTTGATGTCCCTCTAGAAATTGATTTAGAAGATTGCAAATTAAAAGGCTTCGATACAACCATCCTCATACCCAATTTAGAAAAATTAGAATTTAAATCTTTTCTAGGCAAAATCAACGACCTTCAAAAACAATTTGGTGGAGTAGCAGACGAACTCCCCGACACTCCCACTCCCTCACTCCCTTCTTCCGACGACAGCGACTTGTGGTTTTTCAGTGCTGAACAAACAGCAGCCTTTCAACAGAAACCTGTTTCTCTCATTGAACCACGCATTATTGACACAGAAGCTAAGCTGACAGAGTTGCGAGAAGTCCTACAAAAATTTACCAACCCAGAGACACCAGTTGCTTGGGACACGGAAACAACCGATTTAGAACCACGAGACGCTTCTTTAGTAGGAATAGGCTGTTGCTGGGGAACAAAACCAGATGAAGTTGCCTATATTCCCCTTGGTCATAAGTCTGGGAATAACTTGAATCAAGACTTAGTGCTGGCAATACTACGTCCAATTCTTGAAAGCAGTGAATATCCGAAGGTATTACAAAATGCTAAGTTTGACCGCTTAGTTCTGCGATGTCAAGGAATTCAGCTTGCGGGAGTGGTGTTTGATACCATGCTGGCAAGTTACATCGTGAATCCAGAAGCTAATATCCATAATTTGAGTAACTTAGCTCAGCGTTACTTGGGTTTGACTGCAAAAAGTTATACAGAGCTAGTTCCCAAGGGCAAAACTATTGCCGACTTGGATATTCCTTCCGTAGCAGAATACTGCGGCATGGATGTTTACACAACATTCCAGCTTGTCCCAAAATTACGTGAGGAACTACAGAAAGTACCAGCCTTGTATCACTTACTGCTAAATGTGGAACTGCCGTTAGAAGCAGTTTTAGCAGATATGGAATACCAAGGAATTCGCATAGATACAGGTTATTTGCAAGAACTTTCGCAACAGCTAGAAACAGATTTAGCTAAGTTTGAACAGAAGGTTTATGAGATTGCCGGAGAAAAGTTTAACTTAGGTTCTCCCAAACAATTAAGCCAAATACTATTTGCGAAATTAGGGTTAAGCACCAAGTATTCTCGTAAAATCCAAACAGGTTATTCGACAGACGCCGCAACATTAGAAAAACTCAGAGAAGTCGATCAAATAGGCATTATTGATGCCATTATTGAGTATCGAACCTTATCCAAACTAAAATCAACGTATGTAGACGCATTACCAACATTGGTACGTCCAGATACACAGCGCGTACACACTGATTTTAACCAAACAGCGACATCCACTGGCAGGTTGTCTTCTTCTAATCCAAACTTACAAAATATTCCGATACGGACTGCTTTTAGTCGCCAAATTCGCAAAGCATTTTTACCCGAACCTGGCTGGTTATTGGTGTCAGCAGATTACTCACAAATCGAGTTAAGGATTTTGGCTCACTTAAGTCAAGAGCCAGTTTTAGTTGAAGCGTATAAGAAAAATGAGGATATTCATACTGTTACAGCACGTCTGATTTTTGAGAAGGAAGATGTGACCCCAGAGGAACGACGACTAGCTAAAACCATCAACTTTGGTGTGATTTACGGAATGGGTTCTCTTCGTTTTTCGCGCTCAACAGGTGTCGATAAAGTTAATGCAAATGAGTTTATCAAGCGATTTAATACCCGCTATGCCAAAGTTTTTGAATATTTAGATCGCGTGAAAAAGCAGGCAATTAGTTTAGGATATGTTGAAACTATCCTTGGTCGTCGGCGCTATTTTGATTTTACCACTAGCACACTCAGAAGTCTCAAAGGTATTAAATTAGAAGACATTGACATCAGTAAGCTAAAAAATTTAGGTGCTAATGATGCAGGTTTGCTTCGTGCCGCTGCGAATGCACCAATTCAGGGTTCTAGTGCTGATATCATCAAAATTGCAATGGTAAAATTGTCTGGAGTTTTGCAAAACTACCAGGCACATCTCTTATTACAGGTTCATGACGAATTGGTGTTCGAAGTTCCACCAAACGAGTGGGAAGAATTAGAGCCACAAATTAAATCTGTGATGGAAAGCGCAGTCTCCCTGAGTGTCCCTTTAGTCGTCGATGTACATGCAGGGGAAAATTGGATGGAGACAAAGTAGAGCAACTGTTTGTCAAGCCAGCTCTGCAACTGCCTGCACTAACCTCTGTGACATACTCCCACACTGATGCAAGCATACAGTGTGGGCTTCTCACCCAATCCAGCTATTGCTTCGGAGGCAGTGAGCTTTGTTTTAAATCCACGGAATGCCCTACCGCAGATTATTATGCAATTTCTTACCTTGTACCCTACAAATTTTACTGCCCTGGATGAGATGCTGGCTTATTCGCGCTATAGGACAAACCCGGAGGTGATTTGTATTAATCAAGATGTGCCAACTTACTTCTATGCTGTGCAACGGAGTCGCTTGCCAGTAATCGCAATGCTACTGGACAGAGGCTTATCAGACACCAATATGGGTGAAGTTAACCAAATATATTGTATCAAATTTTTGAAATATTTTGCTCGTTTCCTCCATGTTTTCCTTCCTCGCCTAACGGCATTGGTCGGAAAACTGTCGTCAACTCACTCGCAATTCATCTCATCACTCGTCCTAACGGACTGAGTGAGAGGCTTCTTGCTGTTTAAGCTAAATCAAGTGGCTTAAAAATATGGTGTTGGAAGCCAACTGCTAAGGCTCGCTGCTGATCTTCAACTCTTGCATAGGCTGTCAGAGCGATCGCCCAGCAAATATCGCCGATAGAGCTCTCGGTCTTCTGAAGAGTCATCCACGATTAACAGAGTGCGCAAAGTTCGATTCATGGCTAATCCTGCGGGCAATCTGGCAGCGTTGTCACTTCAAATCAGTAGTCTACTAATGTTTGCACATCTCGCTTTATCTTGTGAGTACTTATCAGCTTGACAAGGTAGACTTTAACTATTTAATACTAGCAGTCTTCAATATCTTTCGGAATGTTGGAGATAGTAAAAAAAATTGCCATAGAGAACACAAAATTGGTAACTTGCAAGGTAGCGCAATCAACATCAGAAAGACTGATCAATTTAAGGTGAAGTTTTTTGAGAAGGTAAGTGAGTAGGTTGGTTCGGTATCATTTTATTAGTATCAAAAAATATATATATAAAAATTGCTACTAATATGATGGTGATAGCACCAAAACCCATACCAATTAGTAAAATAACTTTTTTATCAATTAGCAAAGAATTGTTATGAATGCTTTCGTCATTGACAACAAGTTTTTGTGGTTGGACTTGTTTGTCTAGCTCAACGATTTTTTGGTCTTGGTTGACCGGAATTATAGGTTGTAAAGAATTATTATGAATGCTTTCGTCATTGACAACAAGTTTTTGTAGTTGGACTTGTTTGTCTAGCTCAACAACTTTTTGGTCTTGTTTGACTGAGAAAAATATATTTATCACATTTCCTTGATCAATATCTCTGTAAATTTGCTGGCGAATCTCCCAAGAAATTAGCACTCCTGGTCGTGCCTCTCTGTAAAGACTTAGGTCTTTTAAAATCAAAGGTTGCAGGGAAACGGAAATACTGCGGCGATCTATCACTTCCATTGGTCCCTTTTGCAAGCAAGCAAAAACTTTTTCTATACGAAAAGCGTACAGTGGTTCTGCCAGGTAATAGCAAATAAAGTATGGTATGTAGCTTTGACCTAGCTCATTCAAAATATCATTGTACAACCAACCGAATAACCACTGTTGTGTAGAGATTTGAAGAAGATAAATAGCACGGAAACTAGAGCTTTTCTGCTCCTCGTCTTGCCAGTACCTATAAACGACTTGTTTGAGAAAAACCTGTTGAATCTCTAAAGGAACCGATCCACTGGCCAGGAGATGAAAACCTACATCGGCAAAGTGGGTATAAACAAGTTGGTTGATAGGCAAATCTATAGTTAATGACATTGAGAACAAGCATTTAGATAAAGAGTGTAAACGATAGGAAGTGTAAACAAATTTTCAAAGGTTAGGCTGTTGGGAGTAGACGATACAAAAAAGTTTATAAGTAGGATTTAGCATAAGATAAAAATAAAAAAATTGTAATCAACATTTAGGAATATTTTTACAAATTAAAAAATCTAATACTAATATAAAATTTTTGTACTTTCATTAGAAAATTTTATGCTCTTATCATTTCAATACTAACTATTAATTCATTTTCTCAGATTATTGAGAAATCAAATTGCAGAATAGCTTTATCAAGCTACTATTTTGTTGTTAGCTTGTTTTGTAATGGTTTGTTGTAAATATTATTCACATTATTCAATCATCTCCTTTTTGTTCAAGAACTAAATTGTTAAATCATTTTTTAAATCTAGCGGACCCATTCTACTTTTAGTTGATTTTGGACTGCGAGGAATCTCAGTTAGTTTATGGCATAATGAACTACTTAAATACACTGGTATCCTCACAGAGTCATCAGTATGGAAACATAAAAGTATGGATCAGCAAAAGCAAAGAAAGTATGTAATTCAAGGCGATATATTAACCTTTCTTAGAGGGTTAATTATTGGCAAAGTCCTGACACTTATAGTTATTACTGGGCTCTTCTGGTGGTTAGTGCGACCAAGCTTATTGGTTCGTAGTAACGCTGAGTCTTCTTCTAACAAAAGTGCAGAGAATACCTCAGAAGCTCAGTCAACTTTTCAGACAGTTGCTGATGTTCCGATCAATACATTTAACTATGGTGGTAGTACAACCTGGGTACCTATTCGACAAATAGTCGATTCTCAGATCCAGAGTGCTCGTCCTGAGCTACAGCTACATTATGTACAGCCCAAGAATGATCGCCTTAGTTCTAGCACAAGTATTCGCATGCTGCTCGATGGACAACTAGACTTTGCTCAGTCTTCTCGTCCTCTATTGGCCGAGGAGTTAGCTATGGCCAAGCAGCAAGGCTTTAGCCTTGAGCAACGTCAGGTTGGCATGGATGGAATAGCGGTAGTCGTTAACCCATCACTCAAAGTAAAAGGCTTAACCATTGACCAATTAAGGCTGATTTATTTAGGGCAAATTACCAATTGGAAACTTTTAGGTGGACCAGATTTATCCATCACTCCTTTCTCTCTGTCTTCTAAGGATGCAGAGATAGAAATATTATCTGGTGGCAACAAAGACATAAAAAAACCAGCCTTTAGCTCTAATGTCCAATATGTTAATTCCATTACAGAGGGATTACGCCAAGTTAACAAAACCCCTGGTAGCATATATTATGCTTCTGCTCGTGCAGTCGTGCCTCAATGCAGTGTGAAACTTTTGCCACTAGGTCGCACTGCCACTAAGATGATCCCTCCCTACCGTGAACCCCTAGTAACGCCTCAACAGTGCCCAAGTCAGCGTAATCAGCTCAATGTTGACTCTATCAAGAATGGCAGCTATCCCTTAATCACTAGCTTGTTTGTCATTATTAAGCACAACAAAGCTCAAGAACAGCAAGCAGGTGACACCTACGCCAAACTTTTACTCACTGATCAAGGACAAAAGGCAATTGAGCAGGCTGGGTTCGTAGGAGTTAACGAGGGAAAATAAGAGATATTCGCCGTTAGACTTGAGTTGTCAAGAAAGCCGCATGCCATACCATCTACCAAATAAAGATAAGCAAAATTGTAAGCGTTAAGTTGCTGTGCAACGTACAAGAAAGTTTTACGAAAATCCGGCGAACCCACACAGTCAATTACCCCTGCCTGCCTTCGGGTGAGGTAGGGGCTGTTAATAGGGTGACAGTTTCTCAAAGTGTTCGGAGTGTATCTGAAAAAGAAATCTACTTCGTGTACCAATGAAGGGTTAGTTTTTATCAGAAAAGTTATGCAATTGAGAAATTGGGTAACGACAGTAGTAATAGCTTCTTCCTTGCTAACAACCTGGGTCATAGCGTCCTTTGCAGTCAATGCTATCACCTCCTCTGAGCAGAGAGCCTCCAAACCTATTGTCGTCAGTCATGCTGAGTTCGGGCTTTTTAAAGTTGACAATCATAATAAAGTAACTTTTACTCCTACAACAAAAGTGCCATTAAATGAGGGAAGTCAATATGGATGGCGGATTCAGCTTAAGGAATACCATGGTGAAGTGACATGGCGAGAAGTCCTGCGATTGCCAAAACTGCCAGAAAGTTGGAGTACGGATAATGGGGAAAACTTCTCAATCGCCACAGATGGAGCTCAAGGAATAACTACACGCACACAATCAGCAAAAAATGGTTTCATCCAAAACCGTTGGACTGTCCTTCACGGCGACCCAACTGGTAAGCATACAATAGAAGTCTACATTGCTGATCATCGTATTGCTTTTTTCGAGTTTGAAGTGATTCCAGTCAAGAAGTCAAATTTAAGACATCCACGATACACCGCTGCTTTGTGACCTCTACCTATTGTTGTCCCTCCAATTTCGGCGGGACTACAGAAGGTTAGATACACACCCTGAAGTCAACCTTTATTTTGTAATTTTAAAAACATCAAAAAATATTTACCTTATGGCTAGCAAAACTATATTTCCTATCAATAGACCATTTTTAGTCATTGGTTCAAGTGGTTCAGCAGTTACAGAAATGCAAAAATTGCTGAATCAACGGCTCTTAGAATTACCGTATTTTCAACATGAGGTTGCTGTTACAGGTTACTTTGGTCAAAATACTCTAGTTTTGGTCAAGTATCTCCAGTGTCTTGTATTTTTGCCTGTCGATGGTATTGTTGGACCCAAGACTTGGGCTTACTTGTGCGAAGGAGTGAGTAGCTTACCACAACTCAGTTTAGGGAGCACTGGTTCATTTGTAAAAGCTGTGCAAGAGGAACTCAAAAGTATTCACTATTATCGTGGTGCTATTGATGGTCACTTTGACTCAAACACAGCCTTGTCTGTCCAAGCCTTTCAAACATCTCGTCAGCTCATAGCTCATGGCATTATTGAAATTCAGACTTGGACTGAGTTAATCAACTTAGACACCCATATCCAGCAGTGTCAGATCAACTAAGGATTTAGGAAGAGGTCCTCGTGTTAACTTCCCGCTAATGTGGTGGCAGTGCAGAGCGAAAATCAATAGGAAGTTTCACAATGGTATTACAAAGCGTCCTTTTGGATATAGATGGAACCCTTGTTCTCAGTAATGATGCCCATGCTCAAGCCTGGGTAGAAGCATTTGCTGCTTTTGGTTATGAGGTAAAGTTTGACCAAGTTCGACCTTTAATTGGGATGGGAGCTGACCACATCATTCCTAAGTTTGCACCAGGACTTTCCGGCAAGGAAGGAAAGGGAAAGGAAATTGCCGATCGCCGCAAAGAGCTGATTATCAATAAGTTTAAATCTAGTCTTGAGCCTGCTCCTGGTGGAAGAGAACTTATATTAAAAATGCGCTCTAATGGGTTGCGTTTAATCATTGCTAGTTCGGCATCAACTGAAGAGCTTTCTGTTTTATTGAAAGCTGCACAAATTGATGATCTTCTAAGTCAAGATGATGCAATCACCTCAAGTGATACTGATGCTTCTAAACCAGATCCTGATCCTGTAGCAGCTGCTTTGAAGAAGCTAAAAATGCCGCCTGAGCAAGTGGTGATGTTGGGTGATACTCCTTATGATATTGAGTCTGCTGGAAAAGTAGGGGTTGGGGTGATTGCGTTTCGTTGTGGTGGCTTTGATGATACTCAACTCAATGGTGCGATCGCCATCTATAACGCTCCTGCTGACCTGCTGGCACACTACGAGCATTCACCTTTAGCAAGCTAAATTTTCTTTTTTGAAATCTTAATGTTCATAGCTATTTTCCTATGAGCTAAAAATGTCTATCACGTAAGTTTTTCGTAGGCAGTGACCGCCACAGCAGTAAATTATACCTAGTAATTTGGAACTTTCATAAATGAAATAGGACTGCTATAGGATTGCTATATAGTAGTCCTATTTCATTTGTGAGGTTTGAGAAACCGGGTTTCTGTGGTTTGGAATTTTCATAAATCAAATAGGACTGCTATAGGATTGCTATATATCTCACAAAATTATTTTTTCTGAATCTTAAAAATTAACATAAATACCGTCATCAAGAAAAGATACATTTTTACTTTATATAAGACTTTTATAAGTTAGATACTCATCAACATAGAAGTGCATAAAAATACATATTGAAATATACAAAAATAACTAGTATTATTTACCTCAAATTCTAGGAAATGAGCAAATTATGTATCTTTTCCCAGAAAGCCTAAAATTACCATCACAAAAATATGAACGGAACTTGGCAAGAAATAACCGCCAGTCTGCACTATGGTAATGTGTCACTCAAAGGACAACAAATACTAGCCCAAGCACCACAAACTGCACCGCTTAATCAAGGTGTGGTGGTAAGTGGGAACTATGGGCAGCAACTTCTTGCACAGTTGGTTAATTTTATTCCCACTTTGCTTGCTGCAGTGGTGATTCTATTGATCGGCTTGGTGATTGCAGCGATCGCATCTGCAATTGTGCGGGGAATCCTCAACCGTACTAACATTGATAACCGGATTGCGGCTGGGGTTATAGGCCGTCCTGAAGACAGAGAATTGCCTCGAGTAGAAAACTTAATCTCTGGCTTTGTCTTTTGGATTATTGTCCTACTGACTATCGTTGCCGTTTTGCAAGCACTAAATTTGCCAGCGGTTTCTCAACCCTTCAACACTTTCCTCGAGCAAGTGATTGGATATCTACCCAGGGTGGTGAGTGCGGCTATCCTGTTTGCTATCGCCTGGGGGATAGCCACAATTGTCAAGTTCGTGACAATACGGGGACTGCGTGCATTAAGGTTGGATGAGCGATTAAGTCCGCCACCTAGCATTGATACACCTTCTACTTCAAATCAATTGCCTCTAAGTGAAACGATTGGCAATGCTCTTTATTGGTTCATTTTGCTACTATTTCTGTTGCCGATTCTGAATGCTCTTGCTCTAAATCAAGCGCTACAACCAGTACAGGTTCTGATCACAGAAATTCTCGCAATTCTACCAAATATCCTAGCAGCCTTACTGATTGCTGCTGTGGGGTGGTTTCTTGCTACCTTAATCCGACGGATTGTAACAAATTTGCTAGCGTCAGCAGGAGTTGATCGGCTAGGTACCCAGTTTGGGTTACGGCAAACAACCCCTGGACAATCACTTTCAGGAATCATTGGCACGATTGTTTATGTATTAATTTTGATTCCTGTTGCGATCGCCGCACTTCATGCTTTGCAAATTGATGCTATTTCTGTACCAGCGATCGCAATGCTGCAACGAATCCTCAACACTCTCCCTGCCATTTTCGCAGCGGTGATTGTGTTAATCGCAGCTTACTTTATTGGCAGATTTGTAGCAGAACTTGTCACTAATATTCTCACTAGTATTGGCTTCGACAACATTTTTTCTATTCTTGGTTTACCACCAAGGGTGAGACGAACCACAGAACCAGATGTCACTACTTCTGTATCCACAATTCGTACACCATCAGAAATTGTTGGCATTGTGGTATTTGTCGGTATCATGCTCTTTGCCACAGTCGCCGCTGTTGATATTTTAGACATTCCAGCACTAACAGCATTGGTCAGTGGTCTAGTCGTGATTTTTGGCAGGATTTTGGCAGGACTGATCGTCTTTGCTGTGGGACTGTTCCTCGCAAATTTGGCGTTTAACATCATCACCAGTTCAGGCGATCGTCAAGCTCTCATCTTAGGACAAATTGCACGCATAGCAATTCTTGCCTTTGTCAGTGCAATGGCGTTACAGCAAATCGGTATTGCTAGCAGTATTGTCAACTTGGCGTTTGGATTGTTATTGGGTTCAATCGCAGTCGCAATTGCCCTTGCTTTTGGCTTAGGCGCACGCGACATTGCCGCACAGCAGGTGCGAGAATTGCTTGCTGCTTTTAGAGGCGATCGTACCCTACCACCTAACGTTTAACCCATAACTGATACCGTTTCACGATAAACCTGATACCTCAGAAGACATGGAAAGGGATTGGTATCAAGAATTGTGTGAAATGGTATCAACATCTGATTAATACCCTAGATACTATACACTTGAGAGAACTGAGAAACGAACTTGCTCAACCCAATTGTGCAAATCACCTGTATTCAAGCGATAACTTAAAGGATGAGCAATTAACCGCGCCGTACTTGCGAACAAGGTTTCAATTTCAATCAAACCATTTTCGCGCAATGTCCGTCCCGTAGAAACTAAGTCCACGATCGCCTCAGACATACCTGTAATTGGTCCTAGTTCCACTGATCCATACAGAGGCACAATTTCCACAGGTAGATCCAGACTGTGGAAAAATTCCCAAGCGCAATTTACATATTTAGAAGCCACTCGACCATGAGGGGGCAATTGTAATGCTGAACGGTAAGCACTGGATTCCTTAACTGCCACTGACATCCTACAGTGCCCAAATTTTAAATCGACCAAGTGAGCAACTTGTGGCTTTTTCTCTCGTAGCACATCGTACCCGACAATGCCCAGTTGTGCTTGACCATATTCTACATAAACTGGTACATCCTGTGTTCGCACCAACAGACCTTTCGCCTTGCCACTAGAGTCGAGAATTTGAAGTTGACGATTACCTGAATCCAAGAAAGCACTAAAGTCCAACCCAACAGATTGCAGTAGGTTGATGCTATTTTTGAGAAGTTCCCCTTTTGGCAGTGCGACAGTAAGCATATAGCAATGTGTTAGATTTTAAGTTGAGGAGGACATGAGCGTGAGTAGCTTCCCTGACTCAAGTCAAGTGTCCTTAAGATTAATGGATAGCGGTGAAGTCTGTAAGATATTCAGTTTAAATTATCTGCGTCCATTTGCGGTTAAAATCCAAAATTGTTATGAAAATTTTGGTAGTTGATGATGAAGTTGAGCTCACTGATCCTTTGAGTCGTGTGTTGATGCGTGAAGGATACAGTGTTGATAAAGCTTATGATGGAATACAAGGCTACAAGTATGTAGAAGCTGGCAGTTACGATCTACTCATCCTAGATTGGATGTTGCCAGGGAAAACAGGGTTAGAGATTTGTCAAGAATTGCGAGACCAAGGCAAAACTACACCTGTCTTATTTCTCACCGCCAAAGATACGTTAGACGACCGAGTAGAAGGTTTGGATGCTGGTGCTGATGACTACTTAGTCAAACCTTTTGAATTAAGAGAGTTACTAGCACGAGTTCGTGCGTTGTTACGTCGTGCTGCTTCCCAAACTCTTTGCACAATAAGCCCCAAGCTAACCGTAGCTGATTTAGAACTTGATTGCGAAAATCAAGTAGCTTATCGCCAAGGACGGTTAATAGAACTATCGGAAAAAGAAAGCCAGTTGCTGCAATACTTCATGGAACACTCAGAACAACTACTGACTCACACCCAGATTCTGCAACATTTGTGGAAAGAAGGTGAACAGCCTAGTAGTAATGTCATAGCAGCATTAATTCGCCTTCTACGGCGCAAAATTGAAGTAGCTCATGAAACACCATTGATTCATACTGTATATGGAAAAGGCTACCGTTTTGGCAAATCTTCAATTTGACTTTGCATTTTTTCTCGCAATTCTTGTGCTTTTCTATAAGCAACTGAACGCCCTTGATTTGTTGAACCAGCCTCTAACCCTTCTGATAAATCAGGTTCCGTCAAAGGTTGAATAAAGTAACGTAGGCGACTATGGTTTGCCCAAATACCCATTGAAGGAAAGAGAATAAATAGCAGCATCAAAGGCGATAAAGGCAAAAAAGGCAATTTTAACAGCCTTTGCAATTTTTTAAAATTTAAACTCCATGGATGTAAATTCTCATTTCCCACGCAAACAACAGGTAATATTGGGACTTGATAACGTTGGCTCAACTGCATAAAGCTCAAATCAAACTTTTCTAACTGATAACGTCTTCGCCAACCTTTTCTTGGTCCTCGTAAACCTTCTGGAGCATACAGCAAAATTGTACGTTTTTGTATAGCTGCCTCAAAATCAGTTAACTCTGCTCTCACTGCACCTAAAACCTGTGACCAACCAGGTGGTAACCACCAAACTATCCAAGGATGATCAAACAACGATAAACCAGCTAAGGGTTGCACTACCCACCCTCTCGCTTTATTTAACAAGTAGCTTAATACCAAAAAATCCCAAGGAAAACACATCCCTGCATGATTCATTGCCACAATCATTGGTCCAGTCTGTGGCAAATTTTCAATTTGTTGCAATTCACCCGAAAAATAATATTTAACAATTGGTGCAAGCACCTCTTGGGCAAATGCTTGTTGGTAATGTGGGTTAAACTCTTCAGCTTTGGTGCGTGGTGAACGACAACCAAGACGCAACCAGCGAAGCAGCAATGCTAAATAGAAGCCACCAGGGATTAAAAATAACCCATACTCTAACCAATTCCATCCATCAGGATCTTTGTGATAGCGTTGCCAGTGGCGATTAACTAAAATCAACCATCCAGGGGGATACCACAAACACAACCAATCAAACCAGCTAAATTTGTAACTTTCGCTCGATGCTTGTTCCAACCCAGGATTCAATAATTCTTTAGAGTTTTGCTTACTCACTATCAATCGAGCGTAGTTTGTAACAATTCAATCTTAGTGAGATTATATTAGCTGAATATTCTTCTCATCGACCTCTTACTTTAGAAGGAAAAATGATCTGTTATGAACAGCAATTAGAGTACAGCAAACAAAGTTATATTAATATATGTCCCGTTTTGGCAGATTTATTTTTGTAGTGCGAGCATCTTACTCGCTGAATATATCACGTGAGGGAGACGTGAGTGCAAAGCACACGCTTCGCGAACGCACTACTTTATGGGAGCACTGTAGTGAATACCAGCTTGTTTAAATCTGTGCAAAGCTTCACCTAAGCGATCGCACTCAGCAATCAAGCTGATCCGTACATATCCCTCACCTCCAATACCAAAGGCATTTCCAGGAGTGACCACTACTCCAGTTTTTTGTAAGACATTGAGAGCAAAATCTGTGGAACTAACCCCATGAGGACAAGGAACCCAAAGATACATCGTTGCCTTAGTTTTGTTCAACTGCCAACCTAATTGTTCAAGTCCCTGAATCAGAAAATCCCGACGGGTACGGTAACGCTGCTGTACTTCTTGTAAATACTCATCAGGTAGTTGCAAGGCTGTTTCTGCTGCTGTTTGTAAAGCTGCAAAAATACCATAATCTAAATTGGTTTTGAGTGTTCGTAAACCTTGAATAATGTGACGATTACCTACAACAAAACCGACTCGCCAACCTGCCATGTTATATGTTTTAGACATAGTGTGAAATTCCACACCAATATCCTTTGCACCATCAATTTCTAACAAGCTAGTTGGTTGATAGCCATCAAAAGCTAATTCGGCGTAACACAGATCATGAACAAGTAAGATTTCGTATTTACGAGCAAAGGCAACAATTTCTGTAAAAAATTCACGAGGCGCAGTTGCAGCCGTAGGATTGCTAGGATAATTGAAATAAAGTATCTTTGCTTGTTCTGCAACCGCGTCAGGAATTGCAGCCAAATCAATTAACCAGTCATTTTCAGCCGTCAATATGAGAGGGTGAACCTTACCCCCAGCAATGACCGGACCTCGAAAATGAGCGGGATAAGCAGGAGAAGGAACCAAAACTAGGTCACCAGGATTAATATAGGCGATCGCTAAATGAGCCAACCCTTCTTTAGAACCAAGTAGAGGCAGAGCTTCGCTATCTGGATCTAAATTCACTCCATAACGACGATGATACCAGTTAGTGATGGCACGCCGAAAACTCGCCGTACCTTCAAAAGGAGGATAGCCATGATTTGCTGGGTTTTGCAAAGCTTTGATTGCCGCTTCTACCACTGGTTGTGGTGTGGCACCATCAGGATTTCCCATTCCTAAATCGATTAAATCCAGCCCCTGTTCCCGTGCTTTAGCCTTAAGTTCATCTAGCCGGGCGAAGACATAGGGTGGTAGTTTCTGTATGCGTTCAGATGGGGCGATCCAATTTAATGTCATTAAAAACTTATTCTCCCTTCTCCTTAATAACTGATGTTAAGCTTGATTGGGCGTGATTCCCTTCTATTGGTGCACTAGTGGACACCATTGCTGCCATGAGCTGTTCTAACGCCACTTTAAACGGTAACCTGTGGATGTCAGAGTGAGGAGCCAAGGTCACTTCAGCAGCTTGTTGTAATTGATTGAGCGTGATATTGCCCAATCCCAAATCACCTAAACTTTTTGGTAATCCAATCTCTGCATAAAACTTTAACAACTGTCGCCGTGCAGCAGTTGCCAGCTGATTGCCTAGGATCATTTCTTCTAAACGCAATTGCACCAAGATTCCATAGGCGACTTTTTCACCATGAATACTGGCACCAGAAGAAATTTGTGTTAACCCATTATGCACTGCATGGGCAGCCACAGTGCGACACTGTGCTCCGCCTAATCCTCCAATAACACCAGCAAGTAAAATATTGGCATCTACGACTTCTCGCCAAACCTCGCTACCAGGTGCTTGCAAAGCCGCAGCAGATTTTTGAAACAAAATATCTCGCAAAACTCGCGCTTGTTGCACTGCGGCAATAATTAAGGTTTGTTCTGAGTGTCCGCTGCTGACTGATGCTTCATACCACTTGGCGATCGCATCTCCAATTCCAGCAACAAGTGTACGTTGTGGCGCAGTTTGAATGAGATCATAGTCCAGTATAAGTAAATCGGGACAACGGGGAAGGGCCACATCGTAGCGAAATGCTCCTTGATCAGAATAAACATTCGATAGAGCAGTCCAAGCAGCACAGGTAGCTGCTGAAGTAGGAATAGTCACGACTGGCAGCTGCAACTGCTGTGCAACTAATTTAGCTGTATCTAGTGCTTTACCACCACCTATACCAACAACGACATCAGCTTTATGTTCCGTTGCCACCTCACGTAACGCTGCTAAACTTGCTTCACTACAATCAGGAGCATAGGAAGCTTGGGTAAAATCTAATTGTCTTTTCGCTAAAACTGCTTGCAGACTCTTCTGGCTCACACCAAGAGTCTTTCCTCCCACTATCAAAGGACGATTGCCTAAACTGGCAACTGCTTGTGATGCCTCTGTCAATATTTGGGAACCACGGATGACTTTTGCTGGAGCTACCGTCAGCGCGGATAATAGGCTAGGAGTTTGGGTAGACAACACTTCTACTGATTGATTAGTCATAGAAATAAAATTACAAATGGCTCTTCCAAAGTATTTAGAAGGCTCGTTAATATAATGTGCAATCTGTTACATTCCACACTGAAAGGCTCTTTAACTTTTAAATTTTTCTAAAATAATTGTTGTGGTTTTCTATCCTAACAAAAATTAATAAATACTGTATCACTCTACACGAAAATTTTTTCGAGCAGGACTTATGCGGGTTTAGTGAGCAATTTAATACAGCAAATAGAGGCATAGGGCATAGGACATAGGATAAAGAGTCTGTCTCCTTCCCTTCCCTTCCCTTGTCCTCCTTGTCCCCCTTGTCCTCCCTGTCCTCCCTGTCCTCCTTGTCCTCACATTAAATCTGTCATCCCTTCGACTGTGGCAGTAGGGCAAATCGCTCTTCATAAATCTCGCTCACCATTTGTGGATCTTCGCGATTAGCGAGCGATCGCTTGAGTTGACCCAGGTAAAGCGGTACAGAAACTCCTGGTTCTGGATGGATAACTGTACGTGCTCGAATAGTTAAATTGTTCTCTTCCCGACTACCAAGACGACCATAGGAATATAGATCACTAGCTGCTTGACGTAAAGTTGCTTCTAATTGTGAAGGGGAAATTGGGGTTGAGGGAATAATAACCGCTTGTGTTCCCCCATTGTCATAAACCAGGTGATACCGTACTGCTCCAGGAATGACAGTGCGAGATAGGGGTGCTAAAGAGAGCGCAAACAGACCACCCGTTAACACCAACATAAAACCAGTTGTCCCTACCAACCGAAAACGAATGCCCCATTTAAAAATAAAACTTAAGAGTGTTAGGGCAGCAAAAACTAAAGTCGCAATACCCATCCACTGGGTGTATTGAAGAAAGTCAGATGTTGTGAGCATAAGAGTTGGCAACTTTATGTTAATAGATATTTATTGATTATCCTGAGATTTTAATTACTTTGCTCAGCATCTCAATGAACATATTTTACCATCAATTTTTAGCTACCTGATGAATCATCTCCACATAGCTAGGACATAATCGCTCCCAGCTAAAATGTTCATATATGAAGCGATGACGCTGATAATATTTAGATTTATCCCCCTCTTCTGCCACTACTTTGCAAATCAATTCTGCCAAACTTCCTGATTTTGTGAAGTCACCAAAATATCCTTCATTTCCAAAAGTAAAACGGGTAACAGAATAATCATGAACCAAGCAGGGTAAGCCATGAGACATTGACTCTAAAAACACCCTTGCTAACCCTTCGCTGAGGGATGCTAACACAAAAATATCTGCAACTTTGTAGTAGTCTGCAACCTCATGAGACAATACTGTTCTGGCATGAAAATTTTCAGAGCCCAATAAGCTGTTACCAAGTTTGATAATTTCAGGTGAATTCCCATCCTGTTGACCCACTAGCAAAAGATAAGGTCGTGGTTCTGGTAAACTGGCGACTTCTTGAATTAAATAATTCATACGCTTATGGCTTCTACTGATATTTCCTACTGAAAGAATCAGAGTTTTTTTCTCAGGTAAGCCTAGTTTATTTCTCAAAATCTCTCGTTCATCTGAGGGCAGAATCTGTAATTTAGAAGGTATGTCAGATCCAGCAGTTACTAAACTCTGCTTGTGAGCAGGTATCCCTGCGTTTAAAGCATTCTGAAAATGGATTGGTGCGACTTGTTGTATGTGGTCACAGTTAGCAAAAATGGGAGCCTCTGGTCGGAGTGGACCCGCATTACAAAAGAGTAATTTATAGTTTTGATTAGTGACGCGTCGCCAGTGCGCAAGTAGATTGCCAATGTCGTTATCACTAAAATAAATTACATCTGGCCGTTCTCTTTGTATATATGGTAGAAGGCTGAAAAAAAATGATATTTGTTCAATTAAGTAGGCACTACTCTTAGTGTACTTAGCTAGTCTACAAGCTATTCTTGTATTACGAGGAAAATTCCATAAAGGAATCTCTTTTTCTCCTAACTTTCCTCCACCTTTGAAAAGAGTTATATCTAAAGAAGGTTGTTGAGAGAGAACACGAAATGCTTGCTCGGTAAAAGACTCATACCCACGCATGATGTGACCGAGACCTGTGCATATAAGAAATACTTTATAATGCATGATTTTTTTTAAATAAAATTTTAATAAGACTGTAGTCTTTATAATAAAATTTAAAATTTTTAAGTGTTTGAATTTTTAAATAGAAGTAGCGGCAGTAAAAACCTATAATTTGATTGATTTTACAGTTGATTTTTTCCAAAATTGAATATCGACGGTACTCAATTGCTTCATGCTGTCGAAAATATATCAACGTTTTCTCTATGGTTGCTTGTCCTTTTTTAATTTTCTGTTTTTCTACCCAATCCTTAAAGTAGACAAAACTAGTCATTTCATCCCATCGAACAGTCAACTCTGCCTTAGCAGCAGCTAATCCCATCGCATAACCTTCTGCACCATAAAAACCGTTCAACTCACAGTAATGCGCAATGGTTTCCCAATGTTTAATAAATTCAATTTCACGTCCATCTTGCTTTGTCACTACAAATAGCATTTCCATAACAAATTGGACACTAGGGCCTTCTAAAGCCAAATTGAGTTTTTGTGAAATCTCGCCTAAAACCTCTAACTCTCTTATTCTCTTTCTTTTGTACAATGTATCGACAGAATTAATATATATCTCATTATGCTTGGCAATACTAGAACAACTTCTAGCTGTTATGCCAGGAAGCCATTTTATATCTGCTGAGAACGGAGCCAATATTCTAATATCTGCATCAACAAACATGCAAGTATTAAATAGGGATAATGCCTTAGCAATGACAAATCTTTTATCGTGATAACAACCAATGCTCTGTTGTCGATGTTTAAATGCTAAGACATGAGGATAATCAATAAAATCCTGTGGTTCATCTGTTAAGATTATCAAAGATATGCCTGGTGAATGTTTAGCAATATCTTGAGCTAGTAGACAAGCATGAGAACGATATCTGGTACCCAATGCTAAGGTACAGAAAGAAAAATTTTGGTGATTTGTATACATTCACAATAGAGTAATTGACTACAGTGATATCACTTAATCTCAAAATTTTAAAAAAGGGCATCTATAAAGAGATGCCCGTCATGTAGGAAACTACTCAATAAGGAGAGTTCCCACACCTTCCCAACAATCAGCAACAGTAAATATTCACCTTTGTAGATGTAGAGTGGAACCCACTTACGCTCAAAAAAGTGAATATAGTAATTTTATTAACAGCAAATCATAGCTACCGCAGTGTATACACTGAAAATTTCTGGGAGTTATTCTTAGTTTGGGTAATTACTATGAAAATGAGTCAAATATCTATTGGTGATTACCTGCAGTCCGAAAACTATAATTGTAGGAATACGCGACTCCAGAGATAGCAGATAACGTTATCCATGAAAGCGAATTTAATCGCAAATCATATAGGCTCACGTCTACTGTGTTAAATAACACCAAACAGACAAAAACTACAAGATAACTGAAAAATATCAATCTGTTTTCTATATCTATCAATTTGGGCTTTTGCAGTAGTTTGACACCTGTCATAAACACCCAACCAGCTAAGCCACAAAATAAAAGAGTTGCTGGAACTCCAGTCTCAGAAAATAGCATCAAAAATAAGTTATGAGGATGACCTAACCACTCATGTGTTTTTGCTAAATAGAGGGGAGTAAAATTGCGTAGCCCCCAACCAGTCCAAGGATGCTGCTGAGTCAAAGACCAAGCAAATTCCCACTGATTTGTGCGGAGTGAGGCTGCTGCCCTGTGAGGAAAAAGTTGGTCATTGAGCCGTGCCCAAAAGAAAACAGGAACGACCTTGCGAAACAATTGAGCAACTGGTAAAGGGGCGAAAGCAGCCAAAAGTGTGCTAGCCGTAACACCAGCAACACCAGCAATCAAAATCCGCCAGCCTTGATAAATTGCATAGACCAAACAAGCAAAAACTGCGATCGCCCAAGCATTACGAGAGTCAGTCAAAATCAATGCTGCAAAATCAGCAATCACCGCTATGGTCACGAATAAGAAGGGAAAATGAACAGATAGAGGGGAGCTTTTGATATTTCTTCTGAACTGCTGATAGGTTTCTATCCATAGCCCTAACCCTAGGACGAAAACTATCATGAGATAACCAGCCAAGGTATTAGCGTACATAAAAACGGAAGCCATACGACTTGGAGGATTTCCGCCAGGGAGGATAACCCAACCAAAGACAGCAAGAACACTTTCCCATTGCTTTGCACTAGCCCAACCCCAAAATAACTGTCCTAAACCAATGACGACCACTGGTACGGAAGTTGTCACTAAAATCCAAGACACATGACGTAACTGTGCCATGGTCTGAATTAGGATGCTATATGCGGCGAAAACGAAAAAGTAGGGTAAAAAATTAAATAAGCCAACAAAAGCTGCTGTTTTGTCATAGGCAAGACAGCAAGTGAGAATCAGTAACAAACTTAAAACACCAAATCCTATGTTTTGGGGACGGCGGATCATGATGCTATACCGTCGTAACCAAGTGACTACGACTGCCGAAATTAGACCGACTAGCCCTAACAAAGGACTTAAAGGGAAGATGAGCAGTCCTACTTGGAAAAGGTTCCACGGCAATTGCAACCGAGGATCAGAATGTCGCCAAGAAGGAAATTTGTCATTTGTCATTAGTCCTTTGTCCTTTGTCCTTTGTCAGAGTGTCTTTTATCATTGTTCAGTTGTTTTTCTTTTCCACAGGCTACTTAATTAAGAAACTGATTAATGACATACGACAAAGGACTAATGACTATGAGATTAGGCAAGCTCCCAACATTCTGCACGGGTGAGGCGAATTTGCGCTAAAGCAAAAATGGTAGGTATGATGCGACCGTAGTTAGTGGCGATCGCTCTCCATCCCAAATCTGCGAAAAACCAAGCCCACATGACTGGTCCTACAAAGGTAAATACACTGCGAACTATCCCATAACGAGCTGCACTCACGGCCATACCATCTCGTGCCACCTGTAGTGCTACGTAGTTTTGAAACTGTGTAGTCACTGCTGCACTACCTTGGACAACAGCTTCTTTGGCAACTTGATAGGTAGCAAAATGCATTGCAAATTGACGGGCAAGTTGTTTAAGCAATAATGGCTGAATGATTGTAGTAACAGCCACTGCACTACCACCTTTAACAAGTAGCCCTAGAGGGTCACGCTGTAATGAAAGTGGTAATGGTTCTTTAAGTTCAGAATTAGCAAGTTGACGCTGTATCCGCACATTCAACTTTTGCTTATCTTGTTCCGGCAATTTTTTCCAGACTTGACCCAAAAGATGCAAAAACACTTCTGCTTCTAAATCAACTGTTGTCAGAGAAGCAGAGTATTGAATTTTGAGATACTTACAGACTTGAATGAGAGCTTGTCGATAAGTGACCTGGCTTGTGCGTCCTCGCAACACCGTCATTCCATCTGCTGCTAAAAAGCGAAATCGTTCTTCTAGAGAATCTAACCAAGCTTTACGACTTTGACTTTGTACTTCTATAGGTTCAGGTGTATGAACATAGTCTAGAGGATTGAACTTACGACTAAACAGAATTGCTGTCAGGTCTTGCAATTCATCTTCAGTTGCCAGTTCGAGTGCCGCCCTTAATTCATCCAATTTCCCTTCCTCCCTTCCATGCAGCTTTCTGTACCTTATTCTACTATTAGCTTTTAAGAGTCAGTAGTAATTATTTGGTCTGTTGTTTATAGTCAATGAGTTATAACTCATGTTACAACCAGTCAGTTATAAATTATGTTCTATGATGCTAATGCTGACATGGGGTATTGACTAGGTCTAGCAGTCAACTCGGATTAGGTATTTGATGCTACTTTAGAAAAGCCCTTTGTTGCACGTACGCTAGACATATAGGGCTTTTCGTCTACTGCATTACTGCTCCTTAATGTGTTCTAATGCATCAGGTTTGTGAGCCGCTTGTTTTCCTGTTTTGTCGCTTTTAACCTGGTACTCTGGATTATCTTCTGAAGCCGCTACATGATGTCCCTTGATCTCCGTAGGTGAGGTAAGTTTCTTTTCTACTTCCCCAGTGGTTTCTCCGTTGGAAGTCTTCCACTTAACATGGTCGCCTTTTTTAAATTCTTCAGTCACGGGTTTTGTCCTATTTGATGTTTTTTCTGCGTTTATTTTGGAAAGAATGTCAGCAGAATTAATCAGTCAATTGACAGAAAACAATCAGACTTAAAGTTGGCGAATACCCCTTTCTAAACCTTGACAAACACCAGTCAGAAAATCTAAATCCAAAGTGGCAATGGTATCGCTAGCCTTGTGATAATGAGGATTCCTCATAGAGGCTGTATCTGTCAGCATCATTGCTGGATAGCCCTGATCCCAAAAGTGAGCGTGATCGCTGAGTCGAGTTTGTGGAAGTATTAAGCCTTTATTAGGGACTGGTAGCCACTCGCTTGGAGTCCCAGATTTACGGAGACTGCGACTTAAGCGAATCAAATCAGGAATGGTTCGTAAGTTGCCAATCAAGGCAATAAAATTACCACAATTGGGGTAAAAACGCTCTAGAGGACTGGGATAGCGTTGTGAGCTAGGGGTAGAATCACAATAACCCAGCATTTCTAAGGAAATCATCAAGCGTAAAGGCTGTTTTTGTTGTCGTAACTGTGCTGCATACTCACTAGCACCAGAAGGACCGACTAAGCCGTATTCTTCCATATCGAAAGCAACCAGTCGCAGAGGATATTTAGCAGGTTTAGCAGCAAATATTCTCGCGAATTCTAACAATACTGCTACACCTGTGGCATTGTCATCAGCCCCTGGCGTTCCTGGCACAGCATCATAATGAGCACCAATTAAAACTGGTGGTATCTCTTGTAAATATGGTGAACGAGGACAGCTAGAGGACAAATTCAGGATGAGATTTTGATATGTTTTTTCCCTCACCATAAAGGTGTGGATTTCCACACTTCCCCATTGTGCCAATTCTTGATGGATATATTCTTGGACAAAGAAATGCCCCGCCGTAGCCAGGTAAGGATCGCGCTCGCGAGCTATCTGACTGAGGTGAATTTTTAGTCGCTCTTTTAAGTCCAATATTTCTACAAGAATGACTCTAAAACGCTTTAAATCAAAAGGAAGTGCTGTAAAGAGTTTGTCAAGGTGCGTTTTCCTACACAAAACCTATAAAACTACCTTAACCACAAGGATGTATGCTTCCTTAGGCAGACCGACCTTTGTCAGTGTTATCCTAGTCTTGCAACTAGCCTCAATTGCATGAATTTGGGCGAGCACTTCCCTTTAGGAAGGAACCAACAAACTACCATTTGGAAGATTCCCTATAAGGGTTTTGTATAAGTGCTTTCCAGTTCTTGCGGTACTGTTGATAATTATACCGGAGCTTTTATTTTTTAGCAGAAAACTAAAGATAATTGCTCCCGAGCATAATAAATTGGTAAAACACACTAGGAGAACAGCAGCGCATGGGCAAGGTAGTCGGCATTGACTTGGGTACAACCAACTCAGTAGTTGCCGTCATGGAGGGTGGCAAGCCGGTAGTGATTGCCAATGCTGAAGGAATGCGAACCACTCCCTCCGTCGTTGGATTCAGCAAAGAAGGCGAAAGAGTAGTTGGGCAAATGGCACGACGGCAAACTGTCCTGAACCCACAAAATACCTTTTTCGCCACAAAACGCTTTATTGGGCGTAGATACGCTGAACTTAGTCCAGAATCGAAGCGAGTACCCTACACGATCCGCAAAGACGAATTTGGCAACATCAAAATTGCCTGTCCTCGATTGGACAAGGATTTTGCTCCAGAAGAAATTGCGGCAATGATCCTGAAAAAATTAGCAGATGACGCCAGCCGTTACTTAGGTGAACCAGTAACAGGGGCAGTGATTACTGTTCCTGCATATTTTAATGACTCTCAGCGGCAGGCAACACGAGATGCTGGCAGAATTGCTGGTTTAGAGGTACTGAGGATTTTAAATGAACCTACTGCTGCGTCTTTGGCATATGGATTGGATCGTGGTGAGAGTGAGACTGTTTTAGTCTTTGACCTAGGTGGTGGCACTTTCGATGTGTCGATTCTAGAAGTTGGTGATGGCGTGTTTGAGGTGAGATCCACGAGTGGCAATACGCAGTTAGGGGGTAACGATTTTGATAAAAAAATTGTGGACTGGTTGGCAGAACAGTTTTTGGAAACTGAAGGAGTAGACCTTAGACGCGAACCTCAGGCTTTGCAACGCTTAATGGAAGCAGCAGAAAAAGCCAAAATCGAACTGTCCTCTGTTAGTGTGACTGATATTAATCTACCTTTTATCTCCGCTGACCAAGATGGACCCAAACATTTGGAAACCCGTTTAACTCGTTCTGAGTTTGAGGGTTTGTGTGATGACCTGTTAGGGCGAATACGTCAGCCAGTCAGACGGGCATTAAAAGATGCTGATGTCACACCCGCAGAAATTGATGAAGTTGTGCTGGTTGGCGGTGCTACCCGCATGCCAATGGTACAGCAGCTAGTGCGAGCGATGATTGGCAGACCACCTAACCAAAACGTCAATCCGGATGAAGTTGTAGCTGTTGGTGCAGCCATTCAAGCAGGTATTCTTGCTGGAGAACTTAAGGATGTGCTGTTGTTAGATGTCACGCCCCTTTCTCTAGGATTGGAAACTATCAGTGGTGTGACAAAAAAACTTATTCCTCGCAATACAACTATCCCAGTGCGCCGCTCTGATATTTTTTCCACATCAGAAAATAACCAAAACACTGTGGAAATTCATGTGGTTCAAGGCGAACGGGAAATGGCGGCAGACAACAAGTCGCTAGGAAGGTTTAAATTGTATGGTATCCCACCAGCACCACGAGGTGTTCCGCAAATTCAGGTGGCATTTGATATTGATGCAAACGGGATTTTACAGGTAACAGCTCTTGATCGAACCACAGGTCGCGAGCAGAGTATCACTATCCAAGGTGCTTCTACTCTAGGTGAGACAGAAATCAAACGGATGATTCAAGATGCTGAGCGATATGCTGAAGTGGATCGGGAACGGAAAGAACGAGTAGAAAAGCGGACCCGTGCTGAAGCATTGATTCTCCAAGCAGAACGACAACTTAGAGAAGTGGCACTGGACTTGGGGATGCAATTTGCGCGCAGCCGTCGCCAGCGGATTGATAATATTTGCCGACAACTACGGGAGAGTTTACAGCAAAGCGATGATCGCGGTATAGACCAAGCATACGCCGATCTGCAAGATGCTTTGTATGAGCTCAGTCGGGAAGTCCGTGAGTATTATGTTGAAGACGAAGAAGATGACTTGTTTGGCACTATCCGTGATATCTTTACTGGCGATGGTAAAGAACGGGAGCGCGATCGCAATTCTTCAAGGGATTCGTATCGTGAACGTGATTACTATAGCAGAGACAGAGATAGAGATAGAGACAGAGATAGAGACAGAGACTACGGTAGAAACTACAACACAGATAGCCGTTCCTCCTCCTATGACAGTGAGTATCCACGCAAAAGATCACGCCCTAGCTACCAAGATAATTGGGATGATGAAGATGATTGGTTATAACACTTGTTATCAGGAGTTCATCTAGAATGCTTTTTTCGCATTCATTAGAGATCATCCCCATCTCAGTCTCCAAAAGAGAAAATAGTGAGGTTGATTCAGAAGTACAAATTTGATAACTGATAATTGGGAATAGCTAATAGCTAATCACACCATTTACCATTAGCTATTCGCAAAATATAAAATTTTAAATTAAAAACCTGACTATGCCGAATTTGCAGAATTTTCGCGATTACTACGAAATCTTGGAGGTACCAAAAGATGCCACCAATGAAGAAATTAAAAAGAATTATCGGCGCTTGGCACGACAATATCACCCAGACCTCAATCCAGGAAATAAAGTAGCAGAAGAAAAATTTAAGGATCTTGGCGAAGCTTATGAAATCCTTTCTGATACAGCTAAACGGGCACAGTACGATCAGTTTAGCCGTTTCTGGAAGCAAAAAGGCTTTACTGTAGGCAAATCAACACCACGTGATAAAACCTGGTGGAGTAATCGCGCTAACACTCGTGAGAACAAAGAAGATGTCAATCCCGGAGATTATCCCGATTTTGAGAGTTTCATCAATCAAGTCATAGGTGTAGGCGGTCGCAGAGAAAGTAGAAATGGTTCCTCTAATGGTAGTACCAGCGATCCCTATCGTTCCCCAAGAACTAAAGTTGAATATACAGTTAATCCCCGCTCTGCTCGTCGGGATATAGAAGCTAGGTTAACCTTGCCACTCGAAAAAGCCTATAAAGGTGGATTGGAAAGGATTCGCTTGGAAGATGGGCGATCGCTAGAAGTCAATATGCCCACAGGGATGGTAACAGGTCAAACTATCCGCCTACGAAAGCAAGGCATCAATGGTGGTGATTTATACTTAAAAATTACTGTCGAAACTCATCCCTTATTTAAATTAGAAGGCACAAATATACTCTGCCAAGTTCCAGTGACTCCAATTGAAGCTGTCTTGGGAGGACAAGTAGAAGCACCCACTCTGGATGGAGCAGTAAAAATGACTATTCCTCCTGGAGTGAGGTCTGGGCAACGATTTCGCCTTGCCAATAAAGGTTATCCTTCCGAAAATGGTAAGCGTGGCGATCAATTAGTAGAAATTCAAATAGTGACTCCCAAAGAGATTACTCCGCAAGAGAGAGAACTTTATGAGAAGTTACGGGCAATAGAAACGTTTAAACCTCGTGCCGATTTACTGTAATCAAGATTGGGTGTAGAAGGACTTTCCTCAACACCTTTCTACCCCTCTGTTGATCATGTGTCACAATATTAGACGAAACTATAATTGCTAGGTGACTAAAAAAGTCGTGAATCACAATGGGACCATGCGACAAAGCAGCGAACCCACTTACTACTCCCTGCTAGGACTGCATCCCTCCGCCTCGGCAATCGAAATTCGTCGTGCTTATCGAGAACTGAGCAAACGTTATCATCCTGACACTACAGACTTACCTACTACTGTAGCTGTTCCTAAATTTCAGCAGCTTAATGAAGCTTATGCTACCCTAAGTAGTCCAGAACGTCGATTGACTTACGACTTGAAAATTGGCTATTCGCGCTTTGGAGTCATTCAAGCACCCTCCGACTTGAACCATCCTGTTTCTTCTCCCTATGACTGGTCCAAATCGGCTTATTTAGACGCTACTGATCGCCCTCTCTCCGCAGGAGAAATATTTGCATTATTTATAATCGGCTTAACATTTTTAGCTTGCTTGCTGTTAATCATTGCCATTGGTTTAACACGCGGTGAAGCAGCTTTCCAAACCCCACAGCCCCAACCCCCTACAACTTTACAACAGCAAGTTACCCCCACAACTCCCAAAATCAGCAATTAAAAATTTTTTTAACTCCTAACTCCTAACTCCTAACTCCTCTTATGCCCCTTCTCCCCCCCAATACTCCTTTATATAACCATCCCCTCCCCCAAATCGAGCAATGGCTGAAAGACCAAGGTTGTCAGCAAGACGAACAACAGCTCCATTGCTGGCGTGTGCAGCGACCAACTTGGCAAGCCGAACTTTGGCTTGATGTCGAACAAATCACCGTCCGATACGTGAATGCTGGTGAGAATGGGCAAGATATCCTACGTTCTTTTAAGTATGCTCTTAGTCGCCAAGATGTAGAAAGAGCCGTTTTCGCTGGACCCTGACAGAGGAAGGGGAGAGGGAGGACAAGAAGGACAAGAAGGACAAGGAGGACAAGGAGAGACCGCAAGAGCGCATCGGCTCCTCCTAACTCCTAACTTTTGTCACACCTTCCCAAACCTCCGTTCTCGTCTTTGGTAGGAGGATAGGGCGCGGTGGAACTCGCGGCGGTCGAAATCAGGCCAGAGGGTCTCGGTGATGTAAATTTCTGCATAAGCTGTTTGCCACAACAGAAAATTAGAAAGGCGCATTTCCCCACTGGTACGGATCAATAAATCTGGGTCACAAACTCCAGCGGTGTAGAGGTGACGCTCAAAGGTGACTTCATCAATTTCATCTGGTTGGAGTAGACCTTTCTGTACTTGATCGGCGATCGCACGGCAAGCCTGTAAAATGTCCTGTCTACCCCCATAATTTGTTGCTACGGTAAACCGGATACCGAGATTGTCTCGTGTTTCTTCCATCGAACGGAAAATTTCCTGTTGAAGTAATGATGGAAGGGCAGTCAAATTGCCTACAAACCTAATTTGAACATTCTCCTTCACCATTTCCCGTAATTCTTGACGTAAAACTCTTTGAAAGAGGGTCATCAAAAAATCAACCTCTTCTTGAGGTCTTCCCCAGTTTTCAGTCGAAAAAGCATAAGCTGTTAATGCACCAACTCCCCAATCATCACAACACCGGAGTAACTCTTTGAGAGCATCTACTCCCCGTTGGTGACCGATAAATCGTGGTACTCCTCGACGTTCAGCCCATCGACGATTGCCATCACAAATCACCGCAACGTGCTTGGGCAGTAGTTCTCGTTTTAAATCAGCAGGCAGATCTTGCAGTTCAGTTTTTTGTGCTGTCATTTCTTATCTCGCGAAGCAGTCGATGGTAATCCGAGTAAACGTGAAACCAGTGCTAGTGCTTTAGCACGAATCTGACGACCTATACTGAGTAAACCAGGAGCAACTGCCTCCCGATCCACAGTTGGGGAAAATCGAGCCTCCAAGGACTCTTTGAGCTTGGTGATTGTCAGTGGTCTATTTAATGTTCCCCCTTCAGCAAGGGAAATGGAACCTGTTTCTTCTGATACAACGACACAAATGCAATTTTCAACCCGTTCAGTAATTCCCATTGCCGCCCGATGGCGTGTTCCCAACTGGCGTGAGGCTGTTCGTCCTGAAAGTGGTAAAATTATACCTGATGCCACAATCCGCGAACCACGGATCAAAGTTGCTCCGTCGTGCAACAAGGTTTTTGGCTGAAAAATTGTTTGTATGAGTTCCTTAGAAACCTCTGCATTCAGCCTAACTCCTGGTACAGAAAAATCTCGCTCGTCAATTGGATCAGTGGTTTCCAAAATCAGCAAAGCTCCAATGCGGTTTTTTGACAATTGTTTAACTGCATCAACAATTTCGTCAATTACACTATCAGACTTAGGAACAGCTCGACTAGAGGGACGAAACAACTGTCTAAATTCACCTCTTCCTAGCTGCTCCAAAAATCGGCGGAACTCTAACTGAAGAGCAACCGCCATTGCTACAGCACAACCAATCACTAACTTTTCTAGTACAAAACTCAGCAGTTTGAGCTGCAGACTGCCACTTATCGCTGACGCCAACATTAAGATAATAAATCCCCGCACCATCCAAAGTGTCCGGCGCTCTCTAATAATAACAAGGATCATATACGTCAGCGCCAGTACTAACACAATATCCAGAGTCTTTAGCAAGGACTCAGACCATCCTAGGTTTGTCAGCCATTGCTTCCACCAATCTTCCATGACATCTGGATTTAACCTTCTGCCTTTAATAAAGTTAGGAGTTAGGAATTAGAAATTAAAAGTTATGAGTTAGGAGTTTTTATGCTCAAATCCTAGCTCTCACTCTTAGCTTCTAACTCTTCAGTTTTGAGTCTCTGTGGTAGGCAATCTTGTCGAATCAAGTCCTGATAAGTTTCGCGCTGCAAAATTAAATTTGCTTCGCCGTTTGCCACGACAACTGCTGCCGGTCGAGGTAAACGATTATAGTTCGATGCCATACTATAATTGTACGCACCGGTTGCCATAACTACGAGAATGTCCCCCGGTTGAGTTTTTGTCAATTGGGCATTCTTTATTAGGATATCTCCTGATTCGCAATGTTTACCAGCTATTGTTACAGTTTCGGTAAGTGGAGTAGCCATTTTATTGGCAATCACTGCACGATACACTGATTGGTAAGTGATAGGGCGTGGATTATCAGACATACCTCCATCAACTGCTACGTAAGTACGAATCTCAGGAATAACTTTGGTTGAGCCAATTGTGTAAGCAGTGACGCAAGCTGTACCAATTAGCGATCGCCCTGGTTCACACAGCAGTTTCGGCAATGGTAAACTTGCCGCTTCACAAGCGTCTTGGATCACTTCACAAATTGGTTTCACCCACTCTTCAATGCTAGGGGGATCGTCGGATTCTGTGTACTTGATCCCTAAACCACCACCAACATTTAACTCACTTATCGATAAACCATATTCACTTGCTTTATTCAACCACTGCACCATCACAGTAGCTAAATCTTGATGTGGTTGGCGTTCAAAAATTTGAGAGCCAATATGGGCGTGTAACCCTACGCAGTTAATCTTAGCCTGCTGTTGGCTGACAAAAGAAAACAGCTCATCTAAATCATTGGGATCAAAACCAAACTTGCTATCTAGGTGTCCCGTACGGATGTACTCGTGTGTATGACACTCTATCCCAGGAGTTAACCGCAGCATAATACGGATAGGCATAGAGGCAGCGGAGGAGAGGATCAATTCTTCTTGTTCCTTTGTTCTCTTGTTCCCTGCTATCTCCACCAAAGTATGTAATTCATGCCAGTTATCCACTACAATAGTGCATCCAGACTGGATGGCTAAATTGAGTTCTTCACGAGACTTATTATTACCGTGAAAGTAGATTTTGTCAGGACTCACGCCGGCAGTTAGAGCTGTGTAAAGCTCACCCCCAGAGACAACATCAATTCCTAAACCAGCAGAAGCGACGATACAGCAAACTGCTAAACAACTCCATGCTTTAGAAGCATATAGTACTTGAGATTCGCCTTTATAATAACGTTGGAAACTTTCCTTATACTGATAACATGCTGTACGTAGGGTTTCTTCATCTAAGATATACAATGGGGAACCGTACTGCTGCACTAAGGTTGTAACATCACAACCCCCTATTTCCAAACCATTGTGACTGTTCATTCTGGCAGTTAATGGTAGAAGTAGCTGATTAGGTGAAACAGATGTGCTTTGACTGCTTAGCTGAGGTAAATACTTACTACCAGAATTTTGAACCCCAGTGGGTTGGGTCGATATCATAATCTATTAAGAGTTGTCCTTCGTAAAGTTATGTGTACGATGTAAAACCGCCGATTCCCAGTTTACCCAATAACGTGCTCTTGTTTTGGAATGGGGAGTAGGGAGTAGGGAGTGGGAGGACAAGGGAGCACCAGGAGCAAAAGGGGAAATACACTCTCCCTATTCTATGCCCTATGCCCTATGACGCCATTTGCCCCACTCCCCATAACGCAATTCTTAATCACTACATTCCATGA
Organism: Nostocales cyanobacterium Centralia_MAG_434; assembly: GCA_021324415.1. Taxonomy (GTDB): domain Bacteria; phylum Cyanobacteriota; class Cyanobacteriia; order Cyanobacteriales; family Nostocaceae; genus JAJPJF01. Next base: position 30,089 of record JAJPJF010000124.1, on the reverse strand, counting down.
AAGCTTTTCAACTACAAATCAAATCTCTGACAGCCGAGGATCTAAGTGCAATATTGGAATTGGATCAAGCTTGTTTTGGGGGTTTATGGACGCTGGATGCGTACCAACGAGAGTTAGATAGCCCTAACAGTGATTTAATCGGGTTATTTTCTCCTGTTTTTCCCTTGCAATTACTCGGGATGGGTTGCTTTTGGTCAATTTTGGATGAGGCACACATCACAATTATGGCGGTTCATCCCCAATATCAACGCCAAGGTCTGGGCCAAGCCTTACTATACTCTTTACTAAAAACTGCTTTTACCAAAGGATTGGAGCGGGCTACCCTCGAGGTACGAGCTTCTAATTTGGCAGCTATATCTCTATATCAAAAGTTTGGCTTTAAGACGGCTGGACAACGACGGCGTTATTACCAAGATAATGGTGAGGATGCACTGATTCTGTGGCTTGGAGATTTGCAAAAGCCTCAATTTCAACAAGCTTTAGCCCACTTATCCCCCATGGTGAAAAATCGCTTGAGTTTATCGTCTTGGCAATTAGTTCTTGACCAAGCCACTTCGGGAAGAGACACCTTAAGTGTAGGAGAGCTAGCTTAAGTTCACAAAAATTTACATGATTCTTGCGTAAATCTTCACGTGTCTATCACAAATCTACGAATGTCAATTTTTTTATAGATAAAAATATTAAATCATTTTCACAGAAAAGTTTATTTATTTTTATGAGAAGTAGGTAATATCCTACAGCAAATGTTTGAACACTTCTTGACAAGAACTGAAATAAATGATAAAAATCATCCCTTGGGACGAACTAAAAAAACCGTAAAATCCAACAATCTGTTGCTTTTGGTAAGTCCAGGAAATGCTTTAAAACTCAGCCTCCTCAGTACACTGTCTGCAAAAAAATAATAACTATGTGGTAGCTAATCCGTTGGCTTAGGTGCAATTTTGTCGGATGTCCGTACTTAACACAGGCGTCCGAAATCGTAGCCTGTGCTAAAATCAGCGTACCGGCACGACGCAGGTGATGGGATCAATGCCATATGTTTGAACGCTTCACAGAAAAAGCCATTAAGGTAATCATGCTAGCCCAGGAAGAAGCACGCCGACTGGGTCATAATTTCGTTGGTACTGAACAGATCCTCCTCGGATTGATTGGAGAAGGTACTGGCGTGGCGGCTAAGGTACTGAAGTCTATGGGTGTCAATCTTAAGGACGCTCGGATTGAAGTAGAAAAAATCATAGGCCGGGGTTCAGGTTTTGTAGCCGTGGAAATTCCGTTTACGCCACGGGCAAAACGAGTTCTGGAACTATCCTTGGAAGAAGCACGCCAACTGGGGCACAATTACATTGGCACCGAGCATCTGCTGTTGGGCCTAATCCGAGAAGGGGAAGGTGTAGCAGCCAGAGTGCTAGAAAATCTTGGTGTGGATCTGTCTAAGGTCAGAACTCAAGTGATTCGGATGCTGGGCGAAACCGCTGAGGTGAGCGCTGGCGGCCAACCACGTGGCAATAAAACCCCTACATTGGATGAATTTGGCTCAAACTTGACCCAAATGGCAGCAGATGGAAAGCTCGATCCAGTAGTGGGGCGCGCTAAGGAAATCGAACGTGTGATTCAGATTTTGGGTCGCCGTACGAAAAATAACCCAGTGTTAATTGGAGAACCAGGGGTTGGTAAAACGGCGATCGCCGAAGGTCTGGCGACGCGGATTGCTAACAAAGATGTGCCTGACATCCTGGAAGATAAGCGCGTAGTCACACTGGATATTGGCTTGCTCGTAGCAGGAACCAAGTACCGAGGTGAATTTGAAGAACGCCTGAAAAAAATTATGGATGAAATCCGTCAGGCGGGGAATGTAATTCTTGTCATTGACGAAGTACACACCCTAATTGGTGCAGGTGCAGCAGAAGGTGCAATTGATGCAGCCAATATCCTCAAGCCAGCATTAGCGCGAGGTGAATTGCAATGTATCGGCGCAACCACTCTAGATGAATACCGCAAACACATTGAGCGGGATGCGGCTCTAGAAAGACGCTTCCAACCAGTGATGGTGGGTGAACCGTCAGTAGACGAGACAATCGAAATATTGTACGGTCTGCGAGACCGCTACGAGCAGCACCATAAGCTGAAAATCTCTGATGAAGCTTTGGTGGCAGCAGCAAAATTGTCTGATCGCTACATTAGCGATCGCTACCTCCCGGATAAAGCTATCGACTTGATAGATGAAGCCGGATCTCGGGTACGCTTGATTAACTCTCAACTGCCACCTGCAGCGAAGGAGTTAGACAGAGAACTACGTCAGATATTAAAGGAAAAAGATGACGCAGTTCGCTCTCAAGACTTTGACCGAGCTGGGGAATTGCGCGATCGCGAAATGGAAATCAAAGCAGAAATTCGCGCCATTGCTCAAAGCAAGTCCAACACTGGTCGTAGCGAAGGCGACGAACCTGTGGTGACGGAAGAAGACATTGCCCACATTGTCGCTTCCTGGACTGGTGTACCAGTCAACAAGCTTACCGAATCTGAATCGGAAAAGCTGCTGCACATGGAAGACACCTTGCATCAGCGTCTTATTGGTCAAGAAGATGCTGTGAAGGCAGTTTCACGGGCAATTCGTCGCGCTCGTGTCGGCTTGAAGAATCCTAACCGACCTATCGCTAGCTTTGTCTTCTCTGGTCCTACTGGTGTAGGTAAAACTGAGTTGGCTAAGTCTTTGGCTTCTTACTTCTTCGGTTCTGAAGAAGCAATGATCCGCCTAGATATGTCGGAATATATGGAACGCCACACTGTCAGTAAACTGATTGGTTCACCTCCTGGTTATGTTGGTTATAACGAAGGTGGTCAATTGACCGAAGCTGTGCGGCGTCGTCCTTACACGGTTGTGCTTTTCGACGAAATTGAAAAAGCACACCCAGATGTTTTCAACATGCTGCTGCAAATCTTGGAAGACGGTCGGTTAACAGATGCCAAAGGTCGCACCGTAGACTTCAAGAACACCCTACTGATTTTGACTTCCAATATCGGTTCTAAGGTGATTGAAAAAGGTGGCGGTGGTATTGGCTTTGAATTTGCCGACGATGTTAGCGAGTCACAGTACAACCGGATTAAGTCACTGGTTAACGAAGAACTCAAGCAGTACTTCCGCCCAGAATTCCTCAATCGACTCGATGAGATTATCGTCTTCCGTCAACTGAGCAAGGAAGAGGTGACACAAATTGCCGACATCATGCTCAAGGAAGTCTTTGGTCGCTTAACCGAAAAAGGCATTGCCTTAGAAGTGACCGATCGCTTCAAAGATCGCCTGATCAAAGAAGGTTACAGCCCTAGCTATGGTGCAAGACCTTTACGCCGGGCGATTATGCGCTTGTTAGAAGACAGCCTTGCAGAAGAAATTCTGTCAGGTCGCATTAAGGATGGTGATACAGCCATAGTAGATGTGGATGACAGTGGCAATATCACTGTTAGATCTGAACAGCGTCGGGAATTGTTGACTCCTGTTGTTGAATAGATTTTGGACCGCAGATGCACGCTGATAGACGCTAATTTAATAGCTATCATCTGCGTTATCTGCGGTTTTATTTTTGCTTTAAATCCAATATCTCAAATCTCAAATAAAAAAACGGTAGAGTATGCAACTACTCCACCGTTTTTTGCTGAATGGCCCAGAATCATCTTGGCAGAGGTTGTCACTGACTGCTTTCGGTAAATCTGAGAGTTTTATGGCAATTGCCTGACTAGATTGCTATGTGTATGCTATATCATTAATTAACACTAGTTCATAGCCCTGCTCCCATAAGCGTGAATTCAAGAACTGGATATGCGAAATTTATTTCGTGGATATTATAGACCAACATCGGAAGAATTAGCAGAAATCTGGAAAAATTGTGTTTTTTCTTTTGATACGAATGTTTTGCTACATATATATTATTACACTCCAGAAACGCGAGGGAGGTTTTTTGACATTCTGAATCGGCTGAAGGAGCGAATTTGGATACCTCATCAAGTGGGTTATGAATATCAAAAAAATCGGACAATTGTTATAGCAAAATATTTAAAAGCATATGAATATCTTGAGAGAGTTTTAAATAAAAGATTTCAAGAATTAAAGACGGATATTTTGCAAGAGTATAAACAACACCCATTTATCAATACTCAGCAAATTATACTAGATATTGAAAAAACAATAGAAGAAGTAAAATTTCAAATCAAGATGGCTCAGATAAATCATCCTAATTATTTTGAGCATGATGAACTTAGAGAAGAGTTATCTGATTTGTTAGAGGGAAAAGTTGGTTTACCTTACACTGAAGATGAACTAGAAAATATTTACCAAAAAGCTGAAAAGCGTTTCAGTTATAGAAGACCACCTGGGTACAAAGACGATAATAAGCCTGTTCCTAGAAAATATGGAGATGTTGTCCTCTGGTTTCAATTGATTGATTATGCAAGAGTTCAGCAAAGACCAATCATATTTGTCACAGATGATAGTAAAGAAGATTGGTGGTTAAAGTATGACGGAGAAATCTTTGAACCCAGACCTGATTTAATTCAAGAAATGTTGTCTGAAGTGGGAGGAGACAACTTTCAATTTTATATGTATCATAGCGACCAATTTCTCGATTATGCTGAGAAGTTTCTTGGTTTACCAAGTCAACCGGAAGCAATTCAAGAAGCTAGAGAGATATTATTTCAAAATTCAGTTTACAAACGAATTCCAGTTGAGTCTGATTACTTAGTAAGTATAGGATATGACTCTTCAAACCAAGTGCTAGAAATTGAGTTTCAAAGGGGAGAAATTTACCAATATCAAGATGTTCCTGCCACGGTTTATGCAGACTTAATGAATGCTAAATCACATGGCAAGTTTTTCAATTCCAATATTAGAGATATTTACCCTTGTCAAAAGCTCAGTTAAATCTGACTTAAGATGTTTGCTGATCAATTTTTTGCACTTCGTCTGCTGTTAATTTTACATTCACAGCACGAACTGAGTCTTCAATACTGGAAGTCTTGGTTGCACCAGGAATTGGCAAGATAGACGGAGATTTAGAGCGCAACCATGCCAGCACAATACAATAGACTGACACACCTTTTTCTTGAGCTAGTTGGGCAATAACTGGAATCTCTGCCAGGTTGGTATGACGACGACTACCACCAAATGGACTCCAAGGCAAAAATGTTAAACCCTCGTTTTCACAGTACTCCAGCACGCCATCAAACTCTGGTTGCCGATTCCAAGGATTGTACTGATTTTGTACAGAGACGATATTAACTATCTCTCGCGCTTGCTTGATTTGGGCAACGGAAAAATTAGAAACTCCTACAAATCGAATCAAACCTGCATCTACTGCTTCTCGTGCTGGTGCTAGAGATTCTTCAATAGTATAATTAGGATCTGGGGCATGGTATTGCCAAAGATCAATCGGCTGATTGCCTCCTAAAGCTTCAAAGCTGGTGCGAATGGTCTCGCGTAAATGTTGTGGGTTGCCGTTGCGTGTCCAATTACCACCTGGACGCATCAAGCCGCCCTTAGTTGCCACGATGACATGGCTGACATCACCATTGTAGCTTTGTAATGCTTTATGAATTAAGCGCTCGTTATGATGTTTGTCTGACTCATCTTGACAGTAAGAGTCCGCAGTGTCAATGAATGTCACTCCCAAGGATAAAGCGTGATGGATCACATTGATGGACTGTGATTCTGGAGGGCGATCGCGCAATGACATCGGCATACCCCCAAGCCCAATTGCACTCACAAAAACACCCGTTTTCCCTAGCTGTGTTGTTTCCATGTCTTTTACTTAAGTTTTCCACGTTATTATCTATCTATCAAATAGACTGAAAATTGTTAATCCTTCACTAGATTGATACCTTTGAACACGACTACGATTCTAAGGATTGTGTTAATTAAGACGAAATCATGAAGCACAGGGATGCCAAGATAAGTAGCAGAAGCGTCTTGAAAGTCATATGCCAGAATTACGCCAATCCATTGCTCAGCACTATCATGAACGCACTAAGTATGACCCTCAAACACTCGCCTCTAAAAGTCAGGGGTTAGACTGGTCTAAGCAACCTGTGCCGTTCAAAGAGTACAAAATTGGCTCTGCTTTTGAGCTCAAATCCTATATTCAAAACCAGCCAGAGGCGACAGCCGATCACCAGGACTTTCGATGGTGGCAGAGGTTATCGCGGCTACTACTTTGTAGCTATGGGCTAACGGCGAGAATGCCTTCTTTAGGAAGTACGGTGTATCTAAGAGCTGCACCAAGTGCTGGTGGCTTGTATCCTGCTGAAGTATATTTGGTTTCCTCTGGCACGCCGTTATTACCACCAGGTTTATACAACTACCAGTGTCGAACTCATTCCCTGATGCACTATTGGGAAAGTGATGTTTGGCAGAAACTGCAAGAATCTTGCCTTGGTCATCCTGCTTTGGAGAGTACCCAATTAGCATTGATCATTACTGCGGTTTTCTATCGTTCTGCATGGCGCTATGAAGATCGGGCTTACCGAAGGATTTTTCTAGATACGGGACACCTATTGGGCAATATTGAGCTAGCTGGGGCAATGACTCATTATCGTCCCCATTTAATTGGTGGTTTTGTGGATGAGATGGTCAATGAATTACTATATATAGACCCTCAGCAAGAAGGAGCAATCGCAGTCCTCCCCTTAGCCGACTTACTGGATATTCAACAAAATGTGCCCACAGGACGAACAACTTTACCCTCTGCCACTGAAGTTGATTATCCTTATGTTCCTGATGGTGAACTGTTGACATATTTCCATAAATGTACACAGATAAAGCCTGGTACGACTGGCAACCTTAATTTGCCGACAGTGCAACAAGAACAATCTGTGGAAGATAAATATAACTTTCCGTTCTGTCAAAAGATTTCCACCCAAACCTCACCTATTTTCTGGGGAGCAAAGCTGGAAGGACTACAACAAATCATCCTTAAGCGACGTTCTACACGTGCTTACAGTGGTGAAGACTTAAGCTTCGATGAACTTAAAGCCTTACTTGACTTTACTTACCAGCCCCAAAATTACATCGACCAAGGTTTGGATAATTCAACCGATTATTTTGATTTGAATTTAATAGAAACATTTATTGCTGTTTCTGGAGTCAAAGGTCTGGAGGCTGGTTGTTACTACTATGCACCTAAAGCACAAGAATTGAGACAAATTAGATTCAAAAATTTCCGTCGAGAGTTACATTTCCTGTGCTTAGGTCAAGACTTGGGGCGCGATGCAGCAGCTGTGCTGTTCCATACAGCCGATTTAAAAGCAGCAGTTGCCCAGTATGGCGATCGCGTTTACCGCTATTTGCATATGGATGCTGGTCATTTAGGACAAAGACTCAATTTAGCAGCAATTCGCCTGAATTTAGGGGTGAGTGGTATTGGTGGATTCTTTGATGAGCAAGTCAATGAGGTTCTCGGGATTCCTGCTGATGAGGCTGTGTTATACATAACTACTTTGGGTCGTCCTAGATGAGTTGTCGTGGTTGACCAAATCGATAGTTTGGAAGGGAGGCCAGGGGAAGGGAAGGAGGACAAGGAGGACAAGGAGGACAAGGAGGACAAGGAGGACAAGGAGGAAAGAACCCCGGTTTTGCGGAAAAACCGGGGTTTTGGTTGGTTTGTAATAGCAGGCTGATAAAAGCGGCAAAATTGGGAAAAATAATCAGATTTAGCAGTTTATGGTGAGATAAACCCGGAAAACAGTCTGTGATATGCGTAAAGTAAAACGTTGCCGATGAAGTCTTTTTAACAAGACGACAGAATTGATGGAGAAATTAATGCAAAACTACTTCAACACTCAATCACCAAACGACGCTACTCATAACAATATTGGTACTGATATAGACATTCAGACTTACAACCTGATAGGCTTAGGTATTTTGTCTTTTCCCATTCTGCTCTTGCTAGGACTGTTTACTTATAAAAAATATCGTCGTGCTGTTCTTCGTCGGCAAATTATCACACTAGAAAAGATGTGGTTATTAGATCTTAAAGATAGTACTTATAGAAAAGATTAGTTAAAGATGAGTTGATATTGCCCTTTGTTTGTAAGCGATACATATCGCTTACAAAGGACAAGCACAAATGATTTTCCTAGATTTTGCGCACTACTGGTTGACCATCCTTAACCTCGCCAACCAAGACTAAGTCTGCACAATTGACAAATATTCCATTTTCCAAAACGCCAGGAATATTATTAAGTACTTTTTCCAAGTTTTCTGGATCGTCGATTCTATCAAATTTTACATCCACAACCATATTTCCTTGGTCGGTAATCACTGGACCTGCTTTTTTAACACCCATACGCAGTTCTGGTTGACCGCCAAGTTTTTGAATTGCTTGAATTACAGGGGCTACTGCCATTGGAATCACTTCTACAGGTACAGGAAAAACAGAACCTAGGCGATCAACAAGTTTGCCACTGTCTACGACTACGATAAAGCGATTTGCTAGATAATCTATCACTTTTTCACGAGTATGGGCAGCACCGCCACCTTTGATCAAATTCTTTTGGGGATCAACTTCATCCGCACCATCAATAGCAACATCAATGTGGTCAATAGCGTCTAGTGTGGTGAGTGGAATACCGTACTGTTTTGCCAGCACTTCCGCTTGAAAGGATGTGGCAACACCAACGATATCTTTAAGGTCACCGGATTTCAAGCGATCGCCTAAATACTGAATGGCATATGCTGTTGTTGATCCTGTTCCCAACCCAACAATCGAACCCGAACTGACTTCAAAAGCTGCGGCTTTGCCAACTTCTTGCTTCATCAACTTCACTGGATCTGCTGCTGTGGTCATTCCCAAAACTGCTCCAAAAAACTCACACAAATGAACATAACCTAAATTTACATACATTTTGCGGTTTACTTTCCCATGGGAGTAGATATCTCGACTTAGTACCCTTGCTATTGCTGTAGTTTTTCGGTTCCTCTTTGATAAGAGAAGTTAAATCATACAACATTAACACTTAGTGCTCTAATTCACCTATGACAAAAAGATTTTTTCTCATGAGGTGTGTCATGAGTTATTTAACATATGTATTCATCAACGTATAAATTTCATGCGTTTAGGCTTAGTATGTATGGTTATCCAAAACTTTAATGTTTGGAACGTTGAGCACCTCTGAGCACAATAGAATCTCGTCACACTCAAACATACATAACTTCAAAACGCTTTGTTCAGGCTTTTTCTATTTCAGAAGGTGATTGAGTGGCGTTATTATTACCCTGTAAAGGGCTAATGCTCAGTGAAATAGCTATTGTTAAAAATTGTGTGAACAGCCCACACAAGCAGCTTATTAGAGAAAAACAAACTTTTGAGCAAATAATTTACCATGCATTTGAGTGAAATCACGCATCCCAATCAGTTACACGGTTTATCGATTCGGCAATTACAACAGATTGCTCGTCAGATTCGGGATAAGCACTTACAAACTGTAGCGGCGACCGGAGGACACCTAGGACCAGGATTGGGTGTTGTAGAGTTAACGTTAGGGCTTTATCAGACGTTGGATTTAGATCGAGATAAGGTTATTTGGGATGTGGGACACCAAGCCTATCCTCACAAACTCATTACCGGACGTTATAGTCTTTTCCATACCTTGCGGCAAAAAGATGGAGTTGCTGGGTATCTCAAGCGTTGTGAGAGCAAGTTTGACCACTTTGGTGCTGGACACGCTTCCACCAGCATCTCAGCAGCATTGGGTATGGCTTTAGCAAGAGATCAAAGAGGTGACAAATTTAAAGTTGTTGCTATCATTGGCGATGGTGCACTAACTGGCGGTATGGCATTAGAAGCCATTAACCATGCGGGACATCTACCCAAAACGAATTTACTGGTTGTCCTTAACGATAACGAGATGTCGATTTCTCCTAATGTTGGGGCAATTCCTCGGTATCTTAACAAAATGCGCTTGAGTCCACCAGTGCAGTTTCTCACGGATAACATTGAGGAACAATTTAAGCAAATTCCCTTTGTTGGGGAATCTCTTTCTCCAGAATTGGGACGCATTAAAGAAGGGATGAAACGCTTAGCTGTTCCAAAAGTGGGAGCAGTGTTTGAAGAACTCGGCTTTACCTACTTCGGACCTGTGGATGGGCATAACTTGGAGGAACTCATTGCCACTTTCCAACAAGCACATCAAATAGCAGGACCAGTTTTGGTGCATGTCGCGACAGTCAAAGGCAAAGGCTATGAAATTGCTGAACAAGACAAAGTTGGCTACCATGCACAATCCCCTTTTAACCTCACTACAGGCAAAGCCCTCCCCTCCAGCAAACCCAAACCTCCCCAGTATTCTAAAGTTTTTGCTCATACCCTTGTCAAACTTGCTGAACAAAATCCGAAAATCGTTGGGATTACTGCGGCAATGGCAACAGGAACAGGGTTGGACAAATTACAGGCAAAATTACCTAATCAATATATAGATGTAGGTATTGCTGAACAACACGCTGTGACCTTAGCAGCGGGACTTGCATCTGAAGGTATGCGTCCAGTTGCAGCTATCTACTCTACCTTTTTGCAACGTGCCTATGACCAAATTATTCACGATGTCTGTATCCAAAACCTGCCTGTGTTTTTCTGCTTAGACCGTGCAGGAATTGTTGGTGCTGATGGTCCCACTCATCAAGGAATGTACGATATTGCCTATCTACGTTGTATTCCTAACATGGTACTTATGGCACCAAAAGACGAGGCTGAACTCCAGCGCATGGTTGTGACTGGCGTTAACTATACTTCTGGACCTATTGCCATGCGTTTTCCTCGGGGGAATGGCTATGGTGTTCCTTTGATGGAAGAAGGATGGGAACCTTTAGAAATTGGCAAGGGCGAAATTCTTCGTAACGGCGATGATGTATTACTGGTAGGCTATGGCACAATGGTCAACTCAGCAATGCAAACTGCAGAAATTCTCAGCGAACATGGCATTGAAGCAACTGTAATTAATGCCCGTTTTGCCAAACCCTTGGATACTGAATTGATTTTCTCGTTTGCCCAAAAAATCAAACGTGTTGTGACTTTGGAAGAAGGTTGTGTCATGGGTGGCTTTGGTTCAGCTGTGGCGGAAGCACTGCTAGATGCTGATATTTTGGTGCCCGTTAAACGGATTGGCGTAGCAGATATATTGGTCGATCATGCCGAACCAAATGAATCAAAGGCTGAGTTAGGTTTAACGAGTCCGCAGATAGCTGAAAAAGTTTTACAAGCTTTCTTTCAGCAAGAACTCACTAGTGTAGGTTAAAGACTGGGGTGGCAAGGTCCACCCCTACAAACTTTTTGCAAAAGTGAAACATACTGTTACAAAAAAGATACCAGAACTTGTAGAATTACTAACGATAGAATCTAGCAACCTCAGTCATTAGAAAATTCTATGAGTTCCCCCGCAAACCAGGTTTATCCGGTTATTTGGCACAACAACTCGGCTTTACTGATTGACCAAACTCGCTTACCTGGCGAATATACATTTGTAGAAATTCATCGCAGTGAAGATATGGCACAGGCAATCAAAACTATGATTGTCAGAGGTGCGCCAGCAATCGGTGTAGCTGCTGCATATGGGATGTATCTTGGATCTAGAGAAATTGATACAACAAACCGCGATCGCTTTTTAGAACACCTAGAGCAAGTTGCACAGACCTTACGTTCCACTCGTCCCACAGCCGTCAATTTATTCTGGGCAATTTCACGAATGATGAAAACTGCCTATGAAACTCTTGGAACAGTAGCAGAGATCAAACAGGCTCTCTTAAAAACTGCTCAAACTATCAATTCAGAAGATTTGCAAACTTGTCAAGCAATAGGTGACTATGGCTTAGAAGTTTTGCCTAAGACAAAAGAAAAGCTGACACTTCTTACCCATTGTAATGCTGGAGCGCTAGCCACTGCAGGTTATGGCACTGCCTTGGGTGTAGTACGTTCTGCTTTTCGCCAAGGACGCTTAGCTCGTTTGTTCGCTGACGAAACTCGTCCGAGGTTACAAGGTGCAAAATTGACAGCTTGGGAATGTGTTCAAGAAGGAATTCCTGTCACTGTGATTACAGACAGCATGGCTGCTCATTGTATGCAGCAAGGCTTGATTGATGCTGTGGTCGTTGGTGCTGACAGAATCGCGGCAAATGGCGATACAGCAAATAAAATAGGTACTTACAGTTTGGCGATCATAGCCAAAGCTCACAATATTCCTTTCTTTGTCGCTGCTCCCCTTTCTACCGTTGATTTTTCTTTACCAGATGGTAGCAAAATTCCAATTGAGGAGCGTAATCCTGAGGAAATCTACAAGGTTGGCGACACTATTCTAACCCCTGAAGGAGTAGAATTCTATAACCCAGCATTTGATGTGACACCAGCAAATCTGATCACAGCCATCATTACAGAAAATGGAGCCTTTGCCGCAACAGATTTGGCAAAATCACAGGCACAGCAAGTTGCTTAAATAATGTTCAATTATATTGATTCTAAATAGTCCATTCAATTAGATTACCCAGGAAATAACCTATCTCCAGTCGCAGAATCAAACACAAATAACTTGTTCAGATCTATTTCTAGAACCAGGCGATCGCCAGGACGTGAAGATATATCTGCACCTACTTGTACATTTAGCATGATTCCTGAACCCGGTAAACCAGCTCGAATCAAAGTTTCCCGTCCCAAAGGTTCTACTACCCTAACATCAACGACTAACTCCCCAATTTCTTCCTCTTGGAGTTCTTTAAGGTTCTGAGATTTGTTAGTGTGAATATGCTCTGGTCTAATCCCCAGATCGAACTCTTGTCCGACCGCAGGTTGTAATCTTTTCCTCAAACTCTTGGGATAGGGTAGTACTTGACCAGCTACATCAAAACCATCAACAGTGGACTTTGCCAAAAGAATATTCATTGGAGGATTACCTAAAAAGGTAGCTACCATGCGGTTAGCGGGTTTAGCATAAATGGTTTGTGGGCCACCAATTTGTTGAATCCGTCCTCGATTCAGCACAACAATTTTATCTGCCAGAGTCATCGCCTCAACTTGGTCATGGGTGACATAAATAGTTGTAATTCCAAGATTTTGATGTAGCTGTTTTAACTCTGCCCGTGTATCATCTCGTAGTTGTGCATCTAAATTTGACAATGGTTCATCTAGTAAAAACACTTGCGGCTGACGTGCGATCGCCCTTCCTAAGGCTACCCGTTGCTGCTGTCCACCAGAAAGTTGCTTAGGTTTTCGATCTAGCAGATGATCCACAGAAAGCGATCGCGCCACAGCCAAAACCCTTTCTTGAATAGTTTTCGGGTCCACCTTCCGCATCTGCAACCCAAAACCAATGTTTTCGGCTACTGTCATATGAGGATACAAAGCGTAGTTCTGGAATACCATCGCCACATCCCGTTGTCGTGCTGGAACGTTGTTAACTAGGCGATCGTTAATAAAAATTTTGCCAGATGTTGCCATCTCTAAACCAGCAATCATCCTGAGAATAGTAGACTTACCGCAACCAGAAGGTCCTACTAAAACCCAAAATTCGCCATCAGGAATCTCAAAGTTAATGTCCTCAACGGCGATGACGTTATTAAATTTGCGCTTGAGGTCTTGTAGAGTAACGTTTGCCATAGGGGGAGTGGGGAGTGGGGAGTATGGGGAGTGGGGAGTGGCTTCGCCACTCCCCACTCCCCATTAATTAATTGACCATGCTGGGTGAGATAGTAAAGAAGCAATCACCCGTACTCCACGTAGTTGATTAGACAGGGGTAAGTGACCTTTAGGGGCGCTTAAATCCCAAGTAAATTCTTTAGGATAACGTGTCCAGCTATTGCCACTTTTCCACCCAATTTTTGCCCAGAGATTATCCCAGTTTTTGCCTAATCCTAGCCAAATCTCTCGCTGTACGGAAAAGCCGAATTTGCCTTCAGAGTGAACTAACCACAGATTGTTAATGGTTTGTAAATCTGTCAGTGGGAAATTTTCTACTTCTGTGAAATACAGCCATTTTCTTTGTACAGCTGTTGGGCCTGCTAGTTCACACATTTTTTTCAGTGTCATGCTGTCAGCTGCTTGAAAGTCTTGAACAGCAAGTAGCTGTTGCAGAGGACTGTAATCAATACCGCACTCTGAGTTTAGCGGCACAATGCCTACAGGGAAAACAGAACGTAAAAATTCTTTTGCTTTGGGTGAATCCGAGTTATAGAGAACTTGATAAGCTTTGCCGTCCACCCAAGTTGCTGGATTTTGACGACGTTCAAACAAAAACTCCATAAGAACATCTAATCCCCCATCTCCCAAGTTGGCTAGCTGTGGAATCACCTGCTGTTGGACGCTAATAGACCCAGCGATTAACGGTTGGCGGAGGGAGTCGATGTCACTAGCAGTTCCTGATACAATCATTGGGTCTGTCATGCCATTACTCTCTTAAGATCACGGTCAGGGAAAAAGTCATTAGCTATCAGGTGTTGTAGACGAAAAAGCACTGATAGCGAACAGTAGTTTAACAAGAAAATTATGTCTCAGGTTAATGCTGGTGTTATGCTGTATATTCAAAGAGTACACCAATCAAGTGTACAGGCGGATAGCAAAGGTTCACACCTATCCCATGCCTTAGACCCAAATACTCCACAAATAGGGTGAGGGCCAACTCTGCGGCTTATCTGATGCAAACAAAGCAAATTGAAATCTGCTAGCCTTTCCGAGGAAGGATTTCTTGGCTCTAGGCTTGCAAACTGAAAGCCATACATATATACTGCGGCAACGCCATCAGGAGTCTGTGATGTACGAAAAGATTAACCCACCCAGCATCGGCTCAAAAATCACCTTCAAAAACGGTGAACCCGTTGTTCCTGACAATCCAATCATCCCTTTTATTCGTGGCGATGGCACAGGAATAGATATTTGGCCTGCTACCCAAAAAGTTATAGACGCTGCAATCAAGGTAGCATACAAAGATAAGAGAAAAATCAGCTGGTTTAAAGTTTACGCTGGCGATGAAGCATGCGATCTATACGGCACATACCAGTATTTGCCGCAGGATACATTGACGGCGATTCAAGAGTATGGTGTTGCGATTAAAGGTCCACTAACAACTCCCATTGGGGGTGGGATTCGTTCCTTAAATGTAGCACTGCGGCAAATTTTCAACCTATACGCTTGTGTGCGTCCTTGCCGCTATTATGCTGGCACACCTTCACCTCACAAAACTCCAGAAAAACTGGATGTCATTGTCTACCGGGAAAATACAGAAGATATTTATTTGGGAATAGAATGGTCGCAAGGAAGCGAGATCGGCGATCGCTTGATTTCCATCCTCAACAAAGAACTCATTCCTGCTACGCCAGAACATGGCAAAAAACAAATTCCTCTAGATTCTGGCATTGGCATTAAACCCATCAGCAAAACAGGTTCTCAGCGTTTAGTACGGCGTGCTATCAAACACGCTTTGCAGCTCCCCAAAAACAAGCAAATGGTTACTTTGGTGCACAAAGGAAATATCATGAAGTACACTGAAGGAGCCTTCCGTGATTGGGGTTATGAGCTAGCAACAACCGAATTTCGCCAAGAGTGTGTCACCGAAAGAGAGTCTTGGATTTTGAGTAATAAAGAAAATAATCCCGACATCACGCTTGAAAAAAATGCCCAAATGATTGACCCAGGGTTTAACGCTTTAACTGCGGAAAAACAAAGCCAGATTGTCAAGGAAGTCGAAACAGTTCTTAACTCTATTTGGGACACTCACGGTCATGGCAAGTGGAAAGACAAGATCATGGTCAATGACCGTATTGCCGACAGTATTTTTCAACAAATTCAAACCAGACCAGATGAGTATTCTATTCTGGCAACAATGAACTTAAATGGTGATTATTTGTCGGATGCCGCTGCAGCAATCGTTGGTGGACTAGGGATGGGTCCAGGAGCGAATATTGGAGATGAATGTGCTATTTTCGAAGCGACTCATGGCACCGCACCCAAACATGCAGGCTTGGATCGCGTGAATCCGGGTTCAGTCATTTTATCAGGTGTAATGATGTTGGAGTATCTTGGTTGGCAAGAAGCAGCAGACTTGATTAAGAAGGGTTTGGGAGATGCGATCCACAACCGTCAAGTGACTTATGATTTAGCTCGTTTAATGAACCCGCCAGTAGAACCTCTAAAGTGTTCGGAATTTGCTGAGGCGATTATTAAGAACTTTAGCTAGGCTAGTCTAAGCGTTAGCTCTACATTTTACAAGTGGGATGGGCGTCTTGCCCGTCTCATACCGACGACGGCAGTAAATTCACCGAACACAAGGAAGCATTTCTATTTTTGCAAGTAAGTAGTGACTTGTCAGGACACCGAGTAAACTATAATCTTGCTGATTGAACAGTGGAATTGAATATGTAGTTAAGAGAATATCCTCACTAGCTCCACCAATATCGAAATAAGGAACACTCCAAATAGCTTTTCCAATATTGACTGGCACGTCATACCAAACAGCTTTTGTGTAATCAAATTTACTAGCAATATCCTGGTATTCTAACCCATTTTCACCTCTAAATACGAAGGGCGCAGCATTTTTGATCTGAGTGGAGAAAGCAAACGTAGCTCCAAAAATCGCAGGATTAATATTCAGATGATTTGTCAACGTCGAGAAAATGAAGTTGATATCTGGAAAACTAAAATTGAAGTTCTCTGCCAATTGCTCAGTAGCTGCTTGAATTACTATCTTGTTTTGCTCTAGTCCAGCAGTCATTACTTTTGTTGGTAAGATAGCACTTATTGTATTACCAACTTAATTGGTAATTGTTAATTTTTAAAGATTACCCCAAGATTATATAATAAAAAGTCTCCAAAACTAAACCAAAGATTTATATTTTAATGTACTTAAGATGCATATGAGACTCATCTACGGTTGTGTGTAACCATTCACACGCATCCCATTTGAATACATTCCTGGGTAATTATACTGGTATCCCTGAGTGGGCTGTTGCAAGCTGGGATAATTATAACTATTAGTGATAGCTGGATTGGAAGGACTAACAACTCCTTGATTTGGAGTCTGAGTATAATATGGTGTGGTGTAAGTACCCGGTGAGACAACTGATGGATATGGTACTGTGCTAGGTAACGATTGACTGCTATTGTTGATACTGTTATACCTGTTGAGATAAGCGTTGCGATTGGTCCGATATTGAATGTATGAATATTGGAGATATGAATAGGGATTGAAAGTTGAATAGGGATTGAGAGTAGAATAAGGGTTTTGTGGTTGGTTTGTGACTTGAGGTTGAGTATAACCTGTTACTGTAGAGGGATTGAGTGGATTTCTAATAACCTGACCAGTTGGGGGAAGAATTTGAGGTGAGTTATTAGTAGGTAGTGATTGCCCAATCGGTAGATTGTTGGTAAGTGGCAATTGTCCCACAACTCCCACTGAATTGGAATTACTATTAGTATTACTGTTTATCGATGGATTTGTTGTTGTTAATGACGGACTGGGTAGAGCGATAGTTTGACTATAGTTGGAGTTGATTGAATTGACTGATCCGCCTCCCACACCAGTGGAAGTTGATGCTAATCCCGGCATAGAAGAGGACAAGGTGGAGGAATTAACAGCTGGTAATCTGCTTTGAGGCTGCAAAATATCACCCTGTAACAAATTGTCGGCTTTTACTACAAAAGGATTTTCTAACCCAGTAGAGGATGAGTTATCACTTGTGTTCTTCTTGCCAGCATTAGATTTAGTATCACTTGCAAGATTCTGACTTTGTTCTAAACCGTCTGATGAATTTTGACTATTGCTAGCTTGAGTGTTTTGCTTAAGGGTCCTTCCTGTTGGTAACTGCAGACTTGTTTGCCTAGAGTCGTTATACAAGACAGGTAAATTATCAATATCCGCGGCAATTGCTTTATCTTCTCTGGAGAGGGAAGAGTTAGTAGGCTGACCTGAGATAGTTGGTTTTTGAGTAGGGAAATTCGTGAATCTCAAGTATTCTTTGATACTTAAACCTATGACAGATAGAAAAATTGCTGTTATCCAAAAACCAGGTCGTGCCAAATTCCATAATCTGGCTTTGAGATAGCGTAAAGCAGCAGGACGATAATAGCGGCGTGACATGGATAGAAATATTGAAATTTACTGGAATTTACAGAAATTGATGAGGCTCAAGCACAAACTAAGCACAGGTATTGACAACAGTAAATTTAAGATTCTGTTCTATATTATCTGCTGAACACTTATTGGTCATTAACCAAAAGCATTATCTTGAAAGTGGGGAGTGAGCATAGGGCAAAGTATAGAGTATTCCCCTTGTCCCCCTTGTCTCCCTTGTCCCCCTTGTCCCCCTTGTCTCCCTTGTCCCCCTTGTCTCCCTTGTCTCCCTTGTCTCCCTTGTCTCCCTTGTCCCCTCATCCCCTCTCCCGTTCACCGTTGTGCAACTCGCCTCAACAACAATATACCCACTGCTAACCCAAAAAAATCTGGTAACCAAGCACCCACAAAAGGAGGAAACAGACCTGTCTCTGCTACTGCACCGCTAATAAAGTACAACAAATAGTAAGCAAAAATAACTATAATGCTCACACCAAAACTTGTGGCCCGCCCTGTGCGTTGGGGAATGGTGCCCATAGCTGCGCCAACCAAACCAAAAACGACACAAACAAATGGCAAAGCAACTTTTTGCTGAATCCGAACTTCAAGTTTACGAATTTTTTGCTCATCACCGCTAAGGCGGACAATTTGAAGTTGTTGTAGCGCTTGAGCAATGTTCATCTCACCATAATCTCGGGTTTTTTCTGCGAGATCAAATGCTGTGCGAGGTAGCTTAAATTCTTGATGCTTAAACCGGACAATATTACGGTAAGAGCGATCTGGAGCCACTAAATAAATTGTTCCGTTGTAAATATCCCAGATATTTTGTGATGGATTCCATTCACCTGCTCGCGCTACTATGATTTGATTGACTCCTTTTTCAGAACGGTCTATGATGGTTAGACCCTTAAACTGGCTACCATCAAACTGGTCAGCATAGTATAAGCGCGCAAGAACTTTTTGGAAATTCCCATCAGGAAGTTGAACCTCCCTTTTTTCAGCATAAAGGAAGTTATCTTGTTGAGCAACAGGTGGTTTATCTCCCTTCAAAGCTTTTTGTAATGTCATCGTTGCTTGATAATTAGCTGCCGGGACAATTCGCTCGTTAAAGACAAATGTCATTCCTGTCACTAGAAAACTTAATACTACAGCAGTAAGTACCATGCGGTAGACACTCACTCCACACCCACGCAAAGCAATGAGTTCGCTCTCGCTAGAGAGGCGGCTATAAGTCATTAAAGTTGCTAGCAAAGTAGATAAGGGGAAGGCATAAACGATCACATTTGGCAGCTTTAATAAAAAAACATTGATAGCAATGCCAACTGGTAGCCCAGATTCCACAATTTTCCGTATGAGTTCAAACATTACGTCAATTGTGATACCCAACGAAGAGAAAGTTCCAACACCAAACAAGAACGGTGGTAGCAATTCGCTAGCTAGGTAACGATCCATGATCGAAAAAGGTAGCAGCGAATTGAAATTGTAAAAGGACGACTTGAACTTCTTTGATGTCATAAACATATGAATAATCAAGAATCTGCAACTTAGATGCAGTTCAGTATCTCTAAACTTGCTTGGGGCTACATCGTGTCCGGTTAAATACTTCCACCTCTAGTTTGTGATACGCAGGGGAGCACCTTAACAGGCTGCAGAGGAAGAGTTAGATAGATTTTTATACACCCGCTTAAATAATAACTTGTCAGCCGGACTCTCTAGAATCAGTGGTAGAAAAAGTCCACAAAAGTTTTGGGATAAAACAATTGATAACCTGAATCTTTTGCAGAAACTCAAAATCTGCCAAATAATCAGCTTTAAGCAACAATAATTAAGATTTTTGAGAAAACTATTTTCTGTTTTAATGTCTAAAACTTAGATTTGGAATTTATCTCCCAAGTAGTATTGTCGTACTAGTGGGTTATTATAAAGTTCTTTAGCTGTGCCAGAAGCGAGAATTTGTCCCTCGCGCATGATATAGCCTCGATCTATGATTGCGAGGGTTTCTCGAACATTGTGATCAGTGATCAAAATACCCATTTCGCGATCGCGCAGTCGCGACACCAGTTGCTGAATTTCTGAAACTGCTATGGGGTCAACTCCAGCAAATGGCTCATCCAAAAATAAAAACTTCGGTCCGTCTACTCCAGCTGCTAAGGCTCTCGCTAATTCTGTCCGGCGTCGTTCACCACCAGAAAGTTGAATCCCTTTGCTGTTAGCAACTTTCTCTAAACGAAATTCCTGCAATAAGACTTCTACTCGACGTGACCATTGCCAACGAGGTACATTTGTTTGTTCTAGAACTAACACAATATTTTCCCGCACACTGAGATGACGGAAAATACTCGCTTCTTGTGCTAGATAACCAATGCCCAAACGTGCTCTTTTGTGCATGGGCAAGCCAGTAATATCCTGATTATTCAACCAGACCGTTCCCCGATCTGGTTTTTCTAACCCGGTAGCAATGTAAAAAGTTGTTGTTTTACCAGCTCCATTGGGACCAAGTAACCCAACTATTTCACCTTGAGCTACAGAAAGGTTAACGCGATTGACAATAACTCGCTTCTTATATGATTTGTGAATGTTTTCTAAGAATATTTTCACTATTGACCCTTTTTTGGTGAATCAAAACTCCTAACGAGATCGCCGCTTCAAAGGAGGAGTCGCTGGCGCTGATGTGTTAGTAGATTGATTGTCATTGTTGTCATTGACAATATAGATAGATTCAACCTGTTGGTTTGTTTGAGGTTGAGCAATAAATCGCCCTTCATCAATCAGATATGTTACTGTTTCCCCACGGATACTATTGCCACCCTTTTGTAAAATGTAGACGTTCCCACTCAAAATAATGCGGCGTTCCTTACTAAAATATTGAGCCTGGGCAGCTGTTGCTTGAATTCCTCGAGCAGGGTAAGACATTTGGACATTGCCGCGAGCAGTTGCGACTTGGGTTTTTGAATCATACTCTTCGTGATCAGAGCGGATTGTAAGAGCACGACTTTCTGCAGACGGTTGTGCATTAGCAGTTTGCAATTGGCTAGGCAAGGTGAGGACACCTGTAACGACAGCTGGTAGCATCAACGCAAAAACAGCGCGATGCATCTGAATTTTCAGTAATTGATAGATAGGTATCATAATTAGGTTTATGGAAAATTTTTGCTTTTAGCTTAATTCTCTCAGCAACTTTTTTGCTGATAGTATGGCAGATTAAATACACACTGTGGGCTATTTAAGTGTAATGTGTAGCTGAACGTAATAGACGCTTTTACAAGCGTCAATGTTTCGTTACAAAATTTGAACAACAAAACCCACGACTAGAAGCCGTGGGGCAAACAATTCTCTTAAGAACTCTAACTCTTCAAAAGCCGAATTTTGGGCAAGGGTAAAGCTTGGTTCTGCAGTTGTGACTCTGTTTGTTGTTGTATTATCTTCAACAACACAGCACTTTGATCCAATAATTCATCAACATCAATTCCACTGTAAACCGATGGATAACTACGCAGACGATTGCTTCCCTCGCCTAGCAAAATGGCTGCACCTCGCCAGTTATGGTTACTCAAATGATAAAGTGCTACCGCAATTTGCAGAATGCCTTGATAGAAAGTTTTGTCTGGTTCTGTTGCTTCTATCCACAGAGCCTCTAAAGTATCATGGCAGGCGTAGAACTGTCCAGAATTGAACTGCTCTATACCTTGCCAAAACTCTTGAGGCACATTTTCGTTCATCCTAGACCGTCTCGTATTTGTTTAATAGTTTCTAACGAGAGATCTTGCTTGTCACCAGCAAATTCGTTGTCTGGGGTGAGGAATAACATACAGTGGCACTCTTTACGCTCCCGCATGGGTACGCAAGGACAGTTCCAAAATGCAGCATTGACTTCGGCTTGTTTGTCTTCATAATGGCGACAGGGACACAAAGGAGCTCCTAAATCATCTTTATGCTTAGCTAGTCCTTCAATCACAACTGCAGTCACAGAAGGTTCAGAACAAAAGTACGTTCCAGTACGCTTGGCGTACTGTTCTGAAAAATTCAGCATTGCCTCTAGGTTTTTATCGCTGGATTTTGTATTGACTTCTAGTGAGCTCATAATTTTGATTACTCATAATTTAAATTTTCTTTGCATTGTATCGCAGCCGAAGAGTAGTATGTATAGGAGATTTCCTTATTGATGAGCTATGTATGATTAAGAGGGGACGGGAAACAAGTAAATTATTGGCTATTGACTATGAACAGTCAACAGCCAACGAACACTAGGAGTTGTTATGTAATTTAGATAAGCATTAGCGCTTCACCAGTTTCTTCGCCATCTTCCGCAAACGAATTGATTGAGGAGTGACCTCCACCAATTCATCTGGTCCAATGTACTCTAAAGCACGCTCTAAGCTCATTTCCATCGGGGCTTGCAGTTGGACCAATTCATCACCACCAGATGCTCGGTGGTTTGTCAGCTGTTTGGTCTTACAAACATTCAGGTCTAAGTCTTGCGGACGATTGTGTTCTCCCACAATCATTCCTTTATACACTTTAGTTCCTGGCGTAATAAAGAACACACCTCTATCTTCAGCATTCTTCATAGCGTAGAAGGTAGCAACGCCTTCTTCAAAAGCCACTAAAACGCCTTTATTCCGAGCTTCAATCTCGCCAGTAATAGGACGGTAATCCAAGAAACTGTGATTCATGATCCCCTCACCTCGCGTCATCCGCATAAATTCACCACGGAAACCGATTAATCCACGAGCAGGAATCACAAACTCTAACTGGGTGCGTCCATTACCACCGACTTGCATATCTTGCATTTCACCTTTGCGTTGTCCTAGTCGTTCAATACAACTGCCAACAGCATCTTCTGGAATATCCAATACCAGAAGTTCATATGGTTCACAAGGTTGACCACTCACTTCTCGATAAATGACCTGTGGCTGAGATACTTGGAATTCGTATCCTTCCCGACGCATAGTTTCGATTAAAATACCCAGGTGTAGTTCACCACGACCGGAAACCAAGAATTTATCAGGTGAATCGGTTTCTTCTACACGCAAAGCAACGTTGGTTTCTAATTCTCGCATCAAGCGATCGCGCACTTGCCGAGAAGTCACCAACTTTCCTTCTTGACCTGCAAAGGGAGAATCATTGACCCAAAAGGTCATCTGTAAAGTTGGTTCATCCACTTTAATCAGTGGCAATGCTTGTGGTTCATTGGGGCAAGTGATTGTCTCCCCAATATTAGCGTCAGCAAACCCTGCCACAGCTACGATATTTCCTGCAGATGCTTCTGTCAGTTCGATCCGCCTTAGCCCTTCAAAGCCCATTAATTTGCTGATTTTGGCTTTGACAACATCGCCTGTATCCTTCACCAATGCCGCTTGTTGTCCCATACGGATGGTGCCATTATGAATTCTACCAATCACAATCCGTCCTAGATATTCAGAATAATCTAGTGTTGTGACTTGTAACTGCAGAGGCTTGTTGGGATCGCCTACTGGTGGTGGTACATGGCGTAAAATTGCTTCAAACAAGGGTTGCAAGTCTTTGGATTCATCGTCCAAGTCTTCTTTGGCGTAACCTGCAAGACCAGAAGCAAATAGGTAAGGGAAATCACATTGAGCTTCATCTGCTCCTAGTTCTAGGAACAGATCCAATACTTTATCAATTGCACCGTAAGGGTTGGCTTGGGGACGGTCAATTTTGTTGACAACTACTATGGGTCGCAGTCCTTTTTCCAAAGCTTTTTTCAAGACAAAGCGTGTCTGAGGCATGGGACCTTCGTTAGCATCAACAATGAGGATACAACCATCAACCATGCCAAGCACACGTTCAACCTCACCACCGAAGTCAGCGTGTCCAGGAGTATCAACAATATTAATTAATGTATCTTTGTAATGAACAGCTGTGTTTTTAGCAAGAATAGTAATTCCTCTTTCTCGTTCAAGGGCGTTCGAGTCCATGACACAATCCGGAACGTCTTCCCCTTCGCGGAAAATGCCGGATTGTTTGAGGAGTGCATCAACGAGGGTTGTTTTGCCGTGGTCAACGTGGGCAATAATAGCGACGTTACGGATGGGAAGCGTCATAACAGTATTTAACTAACTATAGAGAAGATATTCGGGCTTAAGTCTAATGGCAGACTGCTTTAACAGAACTCGAGCTGGTTGTTTTATTCTGTAAACAACCCTTAACAATTCTAGCTTACTCTTTACAATTCCGTCGCATTTTTGTAATGAACTGCATCCTTTAGAAGGATGTTTGTAACGAGATGGCATTTCTAGTTGCCGACTTAAATGACTTTGATACTAAGTTTTTGTTGCTAAAGATGCGATCGCCCTCACAGCCATTGTCCTAGTAGGAGACACAATTAATAATAGGTTCAGGATGATTGAGCAATGCCGTGGGGATCAGGAAAGCACTTGCAAAGTGGGAAGTATATAATTGAACATGAACTAGGTGAAGGTGGCTTTGGTATAACTTATCGTGCTAGAGGCAATAATGAGCGTTGTTTTGTGATCAAAACCCTAAACGACAGCATGCAACGCCGTTCTGATTTTGACAAATTTCAGCAAGATTTTCTCAATGAGGCTATAAAACTAGCCAAATGTAGTCATCCTCACATAGTGCGAATTGATGAGGTAATCAATGAAGATTCCCTCTGGTGCATCGTGATGGAGTACATTGATGGGGAAAATTTAGCTCATTGGGTTGAAACTCGGGGCGCTTTACCTGAATCTGAAGCATTACGATACATTCAGCAAGTTGGTGAAGCGCTAACAGTGGTTCATAATAACTGCTTGTTGCACAGGGATATCAAGCCTCAGAATATTATGATACGCTCTAGTACTTCAGAGGCTGTGTTAATTGATTTTGGTATTGCTCGGGAGTTTACCCAAAATTTAATGCAAACGCATACCCAAATACTAACCGATGGATTTGCACCAATTGAGCAATATGACAAAAGAGCGAAACGAGGTGCATACACGGATGTCTATGCATTGGCTGCAACATTGTATTCTTTGTTAACAGGAGAAGTACCGACAATGGCTCCGCTCAGAGCTATTGGAACGTTATTAGAGGAACCAAAGAAGATTAATTCTCGTATTAGCGATAGGGTGAATCGGGCAATTCTAAGAGGAATGGAAATCAAGCCAGAGGATCGGCCTCAATCAATGCAGGAGTGGTTAACATTACTTGAGAGTAGTAATAAAGTTTGTACTTCTCCCCCACATATAGTTGGAACTTGGTACGGTGAGTTTGGTAGCGGCAAAGCTACTCTCTCTATCACGTATCAGTCTAATGATTCTTTTAATGGGATTCTAATCCACGAACATTGGTGGAATGGTACAGCTAAAGTTGTCATTAACGGCCACTTTAACTCTGAAAGTCGGACAGTAACAATCCAAGAAATCGAGACAATCTCAGGTTACTGGAGGCTGGGAGAAAATCAAGGAACGTTATCATCAGATGCCAAGCAACTATCTGGAACAGGAAAAGATACAAAAGGCTCATACATATGGTCTTTAAAAAAAGTAGATTAGAGGACGCAAGGAAGAAGGATGAAATCTTTCATCCTTCTTCTCTTAATTAGCGGAACATACTACTTACTGAGCTATCCTCATGAATCCGCCAGATGGTTTCCCCTAAAAGATTCGCCACTGAAAGCACGACCAGTTGTGGAAAGTGATCTTTTTCTTCAATTGGAATTGTATTGGTGACAATCACTTCCTCAAACATACCGCTAGACAACCGCTCAATGGCTGGTGGAGAAAACACGGCATGAGTTGCACAAGCATATACCTGGCGTGCTCCTTCCTCGCGGAGTAACTTTGCTGCAGCAAAAATGGTTCCAGCAGTATCGATCATGTCATCAACTAGGACTGCCGTTTTGCCCTTGACATCGCCGATAACATTCAACACTTCGGCAACATTGTGAGCCTGACGACGTTTATCAATAATTGCCAGTGGAGCATCATCGAGCTTTTTCGCAAATGCTCTAGCACGTGCTACACCTCCAACATCGGGAGAAACAACCACAATGTCAGAAAGTTGTTTACTGATGAGATAATCTAGCAAAACTGGCGAACCATAAACATGATCAAGAGGTATGTCAAAATAACCTTGAATTTGAGCCGAGTGTAAATCCATTGCCAGAATCCGGCTAGCGCCTGCTTCAGTGATCAGGTTAGCGACTAGCTTGGCAGTTATTGACTCTCGTCCTGCTGTTTTACGGTCAGCACGGGCATAGCCATAGTAGGGAATAACTGCTGTTACCTGTCGTGCAGAAGCGCGACGACAGGCATCAATCATAATCAGCAATTCCATCAAATGGTCGTTAACAGGACGACAACAAGGCTGGATGAGATAAACATCACAGCCTCGGATCGATTCTTGTATCTGAACGTATAGTTCTCCATCCGCAAATCCTTTGCGAATCATCGGTCCTAGATCCATGCCTAGGTAACGAGCCACTTCTTGGGATAGTGATACATTGGCAGAACCAGACAACAGCCGCAGGCGATTATTATCAGTTAGTTCTGTTGCAGTTTGTTGCACTTTAAAAGTTGCAGAACTGAGCACAGCAGAGCCTCGATGTGCATTCATAACAATTTGATCATCCAATATTTGTTTGTCATATTTAACTGAAATAATCTGGAGATTTATCTATGAATTTTGTTGAAGCTTTCATTAAGACTTTAAACATTCCTCCATAAAACTATAATTAACATGTATTAATTCCTTCAACTAAAACTCATAGTGTCAGATATTTCGGATTGAGCTTAAAAACTCAATTTTCTAGGATGTACTTTGTTGGTAGAGGTTTCCCTGTATTGACTTAATTGATAACTAAGAGCAATGCATTTGCAGCATAGCCCGTCTTGAAGCTAGTCCTCAATATAAGTATAAAAACTTTTAAACTTGTTCGACATACATAATAATCTTTGTCTTTAGCAGTTAAAGATTTCTCTAGTCTTCTCTAACTAAAGCAGTGCTGTTTCATACGTTGCCTTGGCCCTCATTTATTAACTTCTGCTTCAACCTGCTATCTTCTCCTATAACAGGAGTGGAAATGACAAGACTCTACTCAAGCAAGAACTGCTGGAATCAACTATGACCAACATTTGTTTAAACAGTATAAGCTGCGGTTGAGTATATTATGATAGCATCTGTTGCCAACCGTAACTGAGTCTTTGCTCGACCTATTGGGAAGGTTGTGAAGCGAGTAGGGATTTTCCTAAACAGGAACTCCCGAATAGAGTTATGGAAAGCCCCCGAAATAAATTCGTGGGATTTGTATTACAGCTATACTACTGGAGAGGAAGTGTCCAGGAGGCTTCGTGAAAATAGAGTTGAACTTGTCTTTAAAAACTATTTAGTACAGGATTCCATTCAGACACTGTCCGATCTGAGGAAAACTTCATTTCTCTGGTTAATTCTTCCTCTGTTGCTACTATACGAAATCAATTAATGATGCAACCACCAATTACATCTGGCACTATCCTGCAAAATCGTTACCGAATCCTTCAAACTCTCGGTCAAGGTGGATTTGGAAGAACCTATCTGGCAGAAGACACCAGACGCTTTAACGAACTTTGTGCCATCAAAGAATTGATTCCCGCAGTAACAGGGATTTATGCTTTGGAGAAGGCGCAAGAGCTTTTCCAGCGAGAAGCAGAAAGTTTGTATCAAATACAACACGCTCAAGTCCCCCAATTTAGGGAGAGATTTGAACAAGACCAGCGTTTGTTTTTAGTTCAGGAATATATTGCAGGGAAAACATACCGTGCTTTGCTGGATGAACGTAAGGCTGTTGGTCATGCGTTTACACAAACAGAAGTCTTGCATCTCATACGCTCTTTGTTACCAGTATTAGAGTATATTCACAATCGTGGAATGGTCCACAGGGATATTTCACCAGAAAATATTATTCTAAGAGATAGTGATCACCTGCCAGTCTTAATTGATTTTGGAGTGGTTAAAGAACTGGCAACTCGATTGCAAGCACCTGACACGACAGCACCACCAACCTATGTAGGAAAACTTGGTTACTCTCCAAGCGAGCAAATGCAAACAGGTCGAGTCTATCCTAGTAGTGACTTGTATGCACTAGCAGCAACATCAGTCGTTTTACTGACAGGCAAAGAACCAAGTGATTTATACGATGAAAATAAACTCACTTGGAATTGGCAGCGCTGGGTAACACTCAGTCCACAATTTGCCCAGATTTTAAACCGGATGTTAAGTTACAGACCAAGCGATCGCTATCAAAGCGCCACAGAACTAGCGCAAGCACTACAATTTCTGGAGCAATCGACTGTCTCACCCTCTAATATTTCTAACGTGCAAACAGTCCCTGTTGCTCGTATGCCTAATGTAGTGGAAAGAAATTTATCTAACAAACCAGACCCAAGAATTCCAGATCCTGCTAGTAACTCTCTATTAGATAACCCATTGGCGATTGGAGCAATTGCCATTGCTGTGATTATCTTAGCGGGATTAGGGTCCTGGGCATTGGTCAGTTCCATCCGCTATCAATCAAAACCACAAGCAACCAAGCAACCACAAACTTTCCCTTCACCAGTTATTTCCGAGAGTACTACATCCACACCTGTACCCACACCAACACCAACATTTACACCGACATTTGCACCAACACCTACAATAAAAAAACCTGTTGTCTTTACAAAGCGTCTAAATTTTGGCACATCCAACACAACGAACGTGGAAGGTAGTCTCAAAGCTAATGAAAGACACGAGTATATCTTTAATGGTATTCAAGGACAACAATTAACCGCATTGTTTGCCAAAGAAAGCGGTGTTTCATTAACAGTCTTAGGTTCTCATGGCAAACCAATTGAAAATTCTGCCAAGGACGTAACTTTCTATCAAGGTACATTACCTGGAACTGGTATCTATATTATCCGGGTGAGTCCAGTTCCTGGAATCCCTGAAAGTACTTATAATCTCAATATTGGATTAGAAAGCTCGGTCAAACTAACACCTACGCCATCAATCACATTTGGCTCACCTACACCTATACCTACACCTACGCTCATAGCACCAACACCATCGGAGTCACCTACAACAAACCTGTCACCTACATTGCCACCCCTAGAAAAACCTTCTATAGAGCCAACACCAGAACAAGATCTCAGGTAAGAGCAAAATAAGCCAGCTTATAGCAACCTAGGATTTCGCAAGATTCACGAGTGAATAGTTTCTTAGGTTGAACGACAAAGAGAGCGTACAAATGATAGTTAAAATAGTTGTACATCACTGGTTGTTAACAATTAACAACTAGTGGTTTAGAACTTATAAATCATTTTGTGAATAGAGGTGTTGGATACATTACTGATTACTGGAACTGATACAGAAGCTGGTAAAACTGTTTTGACAACAGCATTGGCAGCTTATTGGCAAAAATACTGTGCTGACCGCAGTTTGGGAATTATGAAATTGATGCAATCAGGGGTCGGCGATCGCGAGTGGTATCACAAGCTGTTTCCTTTAGAGCAGTCTTTGGAAGAAATCGCGCCTTTATATTTTCAAGCACCCCTAGCTCCCCCCATAGCAGCAGCACAAGAAAATCGAACAGTGGATTTAACAGTTGTCTGGCAGGCTTTTAAAGCGTTAAGCAGTCGCCGTGATTTTCTCTTAACTGAAGCTATCGGAGGCTTAGGTTCACCAATCACCCCTGAACTGACAGTCGCAGATTTAGCAGGAACATGGCACTTACCGACAGTATTGGTAGTGCCAGTTAAATTGGGTGCGATCGCGCAGGCAGTCGCTAATGTGGCATTAGCTAGACAATCACAAGTACAACTTGTTGGAATTATTCTTAACTGTGTTCAACCCCGCACAAATGAAGAAATAGCAAACTGGACACCAGTTGATTTAATTCAATCGCTAACTAACATCCCTATTCTAGGCTGCTTACCTCATCTAGAAAATTTAACAGACTTAGACAAACTTGCTAAAGTCGCTTCCGATTTAGATTTAGAGAGATTGTTAGGTTGAAAATAGGGAGTGGGGAGTGGGGAGTG
>JAJPJF010000340.1 GCA_021324415.1 Nostocales cyanobacterium Centralia_MAG_434 | reverse complement strand
GTGTGATTATGATCCTGCAGTGGTTGGTATTGTGGGGACAACTTATTCTTTGGGGAGGGGGTATCCTACTGATTTTGTCCCTATTTCCTTGGACAAAACAGCTTTCTTGGAATATTCTCAGTTTACCGCTCAAGTTATTGGGAATTTGGTTTGTCGTTGGGTTGATGAATCGACTGATTCATGCATTGCTAAATCTGCTAGAGAAATTTTGGAATAAATACCATATCTTTGGAACAGAGGATGAGCAACGAGAATCGTTACGGATAGCCACAACTATTAGTGTACTCAAAGGACTCAAGATTGCGTTGATTTATGCGATCGCTCTCCTGTTAGGACTTGAGATATTAGGAGCGCCAATTGGTTCAGTCTTAGCCTTAAGTGGACTTATTGCGGTTGCTATTTCACTTAGCTTTCAAAACCTGGCAAAAGATTTGGTAACAGGCTGTCTAATTTTGTGGGAAGATCAGTTTGCTATTGGTGATATCATTGCAATTCACAACACCAGCGGCAAAATATCATCTGGGTTAGTAGAAAATATGAATCTCCGGATCACTCAGATCCGAAGTGAGGAAGGACGGTTAATCACTATTCCTAACAGTACGATTCTCCAAGTAGAGAATATGACCAGGAGTTGGTCGCGGGTTAGTTTCTCCGTGGAAGTTGCTTATGAGACAGATATTGATGTGGCGATCGCAGCTATCGAGAAAGCCGGACAACAGATGTATCAGGAGTCGAAGTACCGAGAGCAAATTTTAGAACCTCCAGAAGTGCTTGGGGTTGAGAGTCTCTCACACACAGGCATGGCAATCCGGGTGTATATTAAGACTAAACCATCTCAACAATGGCGTGTGGATCGAGAGTTTCGTCGCTATGTTCGTATCGCTCTAGATCAACATAATATCGTTATCGGTAAGCCACAACAGGATTTATGGTACAAAACACCCCCATCTTCCATGAATGGTGCGCAAAAAAAAGAATAGATTTTTACTTTTGTTGAATGATTTGGCGAATCTGAGTTGCCTCCTGTAAGCTCTTTTCCACTCCTCCTTCCTCTTCTATTCCTTTTATATAGTTAATTTTAATTTCTTCCAGTAAGTCAATAAGTAAAGAGCGAATTTCGTGCATACTCTGTTCATTTTGCAATTCTACTGCTAAAGCGGATCTGAAATTTTCAATCAACCGATTGGATATTTCTCCCATCTCAGGGTCTTCTAGTAAAGTTGTCATGGTCGTATAGGTGGTTTGAGAAATATCTGTCACTAACCTCTCAGTTATCTGGGTCGATAATTGATTGACTCCTGGCATTTTTAGCAGTTGTTGATAAGTAGGCGATTGATTAAGAATGGCATAAATGCTGTGATGCAGTAATTCCTCTAAGTCTGGTTGAATTTTTGGGATAACTTGATAGACTGTGAGATGAAGAATGCGTCTGGCGATCGCCTTAATTTCGTTGGTGTTATTAATATCAACATATTTTTGGCTAATATGTGGTTGTAACAACCAATCTACAATTTTACCTTGCTTGATTGACTTTTGAGTTTGAGTAATCAAGCGGATCGCCACAATCTCTGTCATTTCCTCAGCAAAATTAGCCACAAAATCATGGTTGATTTGTTTACGTGCTAGCTCAAGATTTAATAGATCAGCTTGATTAAGGCGAATGATCACAGGAATAGTTCGCAACCATCGCCAAAACGGCAGCAGCAAGAAAAGATCATACCAACGTCTCACCAGTGCCTGCCGCCAAGTCAATCCAATCTGTTGGCGACTGAGCAAGAAAGTTCGGCACAAAAAATCTATACCAAATATAATCACAAATACTAAATCAATCTGCCAGAAATGATCAACAAACTTGCCGTCTATTCCTATTCGGCGGTAATAATTAGTTCTCATTAACGGTGCAATCTGGGTATGAAAAAAAGTCATTTCGGGTTGCCAACCTGCTCTATTAAAATGTGACTCACTCCAAAACTCTCTAAAGGCTTGATGCGCTGATTCAATACCCATGTGATCGCGTATTACATTTTTAATTTTTTCTAAAGTGCCACTTTTATTAGCTCCAGCAAAAGGGTTATCTTTAATCATCTCATCGCTCTTAGTTTGCAATTGGACTAATAAGTTTTCTGCTTCCGATGACTGTAGTCCTGTATGCAAAACCTGCGCTTCTAGTTGAGATACTGTGTCAAGATAGCTTTGTGTCTCTCTATGCGGTTCAATACCTTTAATTGGATCATATAACCGAGTTAAGCTGGGAATTTTGAGTAGATAGACATTACGGCAAGACACATAGGTTAAATCAAAAACTACTAAAAATAAGTTAACTAGGGCAATAACTGCTATCAGACGATTAAACCAACGGTAGCGATGGGTTAAAGTTTGTTTGAGGGGGCGTTTTTCCAAGGATTGCATAACCACGTCATTTAGTTTCTCCTCTTAAAATCTATTGAAGAGATCACCATACTGCAAAGCTACTTTGAGTAGATCTTGATGAACTGTACTCTCGGTAGCCACTATTAGACCAGAGCGTCTGTAATTCTTACAAGTGTGCAAAGGTGGTAGTCGAGATCCATCTGGAGTTGTCACGATGCAACCAGCTTCTTTTGCGAGGAAAGCGATCGCAGCACTATCAATAAATTGACCTGATTTTATAATCGCTCCGGCTAAATGACCACTAAGAACGCTGTTGAAATTGGCAATTTGAATGTCGCCAGAGTAATCATTCGCTATATCAATAACTTCATATTGAGCATTTAGTGCTGATGCCAAATCACTCATTCCAAATCCTAAAAACACAGTTTTACTGGAGGATTTAACTTGTAACGGCTTGCAATCGTCTAAGTTCATCTCTAGCGTACCCTTAAAAGCGCCTTCACCTCTTAGCGCATAAAAATACGTGTGTTGTGCAGGAGAAATAGCCAGAACTGCTTCAAAATCATCAGTATTCAGAACGCTCAGAATAATTTGATAATTGGAATGCCCATCAAGATAGAACCTTGTACCATCAATAGGGTCAAGTGTGACTAAGTAATCATCTTGTGGACCAAGTTCAATAGAACGAAAATATTTAGTATTGCGTGATTGTTCGTGTTCTTCGCCGTAGAAGCGAATTTCAGGAAAAGTGCCCAGTAATACAACTTCTACTAAATTCTGTATAGCAAGATCCGCATCAGTCAGTGCAGTAGCAAAAAGGTTATCTCCGCCTTGTTTGTCAGGAAGTGCAGTAAGACTTCGTTGAATTTGATGAGCATAGGCGGCTGCCACTTTTAAGTGTGGTAGCAGAGTTTCCAAAATTAAACGAGGGGGTGGTGATGTTGACATTTTGACAACCTGCTCCACAAAACTTATTTGCTGGTTGTACATCATACCAGTTTTGCAGATTTATATGCTTACCGAAGTTCTATCACACCTGTGCACCTCTTCCTTCCCATATCCCCCCTGTCTCCCTTGTCCTCCCAGATCTTACCCCATCAGGCTATATACCAGACCTAGCAGGACAATCAGCGTGATAACGATGTAAGTTACATCTTTCTGTCTTATAAAAGCTAGCAAGGAAAATCCCACTCGTATAACAGGAGTAGCAATTAAAAGCAGTAGCCCCATTTGAATAATGCTACGGCGACGACCTGATAAAACTGATGTTTCTAACCCTGTTAGAGTCCGAAACTCTGCTGGTTCTCCCCGAAAGAAGTGATAATTAGGAATCTCCATTCCATGGCGAATTAAGTACGAAACTCCCCCAGCCAGAACTAAAGCACTGGCAAGCATCACTCCGACTCTTAAAAGATTGCCAACAAACTGCTCAAAGTACCGCTCAGACTTGGTACGCTTGCTGAGAACCATGCTAAATCCTCCCGGTTAGTCCCTTGTAAATCATTTCCAATGCCAGCACTAGAATCACACCACTGAAAATATTCCGTAAAAGCTTGACCTTAGATTTGACTAACAACCGTGCTCCTAACAAAGCACCAAACAGTACCCCTAGCATTACAGGCATTGCTAAGGCAGGGTCAATATAACCTCGGTTCAGGTAGATTCCTGCGCTTGCAGCGGCTGTCACTCCAATCATGAAATTGCTGGTAGTTGTGGAAACCTTGAACGGGATGTGCATAATTTGATCCATTGCCAGCACCTTCAGTGCTCCAGAACCAATCCCCAACAATCCAGAAAGCACACCAGCTACAAACATCAGTCCAAATCCAAAAGGTACACCACGAATGTTATAAGACTGCTCTCCTGTGGGAGTTGGATAGGTTCCATTCAGATGAAGACGCGTTGCTAGAGGATCTGGCGTGACACTATCTTGGTCTTGCGAGTGGTGTTGACGCGATAGGTAAGCTGAGTAGAGCAAAACAATCCCAAATATGATAGCGATTCCTCCAGGAGCAATCTTCTGTGCCACAACTGCCCCCGCGATCGCACCAAAAGTTGTGGCCACTTCTAAGAACATTCCCAAACGCATATTGGTATAGCCTTCTTTGACATAGGCGGATGCTGCTCCACTAGATGTCGCAATCACAGATACGAGAGAGGCTCCAATGGCATAATGAATGTCCACTCCAAATATGACAGTTAATAAGGGAACAATGACTACCCCTCCTCCTAAGCCTGTCAATGCTCCCAAGAGTCCTGCACTTAAGGAACCAAACCATACCAATAGGGAAAAAACTAAGGTGTTCATTACGTTATCCCCTCAAAGTTTTTGGCTTTGAACTTGAAAACGGAACTTAATTTAATACAGATTATTTGGCTTTACTTTAGAGGTTTTTCTGAAAAAGAAGCAAATATTTTTAATTATTAAATTGATAATTTAAAGTGTTGAATTTTCTGTTTCAAACAAAGGTTTTTTATAATATGCTAGAAAAATAAATTACAATGACTTAAAAAGTTGAATGCTTGATAGATGGCAAGGATGACCCTTGACCAGTTACAAATATTTTTAGCGGTAGTGCAGCACATGCACTTCACTCGTGCAGCTGAGGCGCTTTACATGACTCAGCCTTCTGTTAGTGCTGCTATCCAAAGTTTGGAAGAAGAGTATGGAGTTAAGTTATTTCATCGTGTTGGTCGCCGCATAGAACTAACGCTGGCTGGTAAGCAGCTCCAAATAGAAGCAAAAAAAATCTTAGAACAGGTGGAGTTAACTGAGCGAGGACTGCGAGAATTAAATGACTTGCAACGGGGTGAGCTAAAGTTAGGTGCAAGCCAAACCATAGGTAACTACTGGCTTCCCAAATTTATCAGCTTGTTTAAGCAACAGTATCCTGGCATTTATATTGACTGTAATTTAGGTAATACTGCTGAAATTGGTGAAGGAACAGTTACAGGTTTGTTTGACCTCGGTTTAGTGGAAGGAGAGGTTGAGTCATCTACTTTAACTTCTCTAGAGCAAAGAAGAATAGGTGGAGATCATCTGCAAATTATTGTTGGTCCATCTCATCCATGGTTTGAGCAGGGTAACATTGAAGTCCTAGAACTCACAAATACCGCTTGGATAATGCGTGAGAAAGGTTCAGGAACTCGTCAACAGTTTGAGCAGGTACTAAGTCAGTGGGGTATTAATCCAACACAATTGAATATCATTTTAGAAATGAAAAGTGGTGACATGGTCAAAGCAGCTGTTGAGAGTGGGGTAGGAGCGGCAGCAGTTTCGAACCTAATCATTACTAAAGAATTACGTCTGAATATGCTTCGTCCTGTTCAAATTACAGGTTTGGCAAAAGAAACTACTGATGCACCTTTACTCTCACGTCCCTTCTTTTTATTGAAGCATAGAGAACGTTTTCAAACGCGAATTTGTCAGGTGTTCGAGCAATTGTTATTATCCGCTAAATCTATAAACTAACTGCAGCTAATTAATGCCCAGTTTGTGGCTTTTCAACTTTGCGTTTGAAATCGCTTTTCTATCACTTTTAATAGTTTAAAACTATCATTTAAATAGTAAAGAACGTTTGCTTCTATTGATTGGACTGCCTAAAGTGTAATCAACCCTCCAATAGACGATTGATATGAAGCAACAAATGAAGACGAGATTTATCAAGAATGTGCAGGTACAACTGAGTAAAGAGCAAAAGCTTCTATCTCGAAAAATTGTGTTTCTTATAGCTGCGGTATTTTGTATAACTCCTTGGGCAACACCACCAATAGCATTAATGTTAGGAGTTATTTTGGCGTTAACTCTTGAGAACCCATTTCATCAAATTAGCAGACCTGCTGCTAAATACTTACTGCAAGCATCCGTCATTATGCTTGGCTTTGGGATGGACTTGGCAGTTGTCTTAAAAGCAGGCTCAAGCGGGGCTTTGTTTGCAATTGGCAGCATTACATTAACCTTCGTTATTGGCTACTTTCTTGGTCAATGGTTAAAGATTCCTATCAAGGCTTCTATCTTGATTTCTGCCGGAACAGCAATTTGTGGCGGCAGTGCGATCGCCGCTGTTAGTACAGTGATTAATGCAGCAGAAAGCGAAATTTCACTATCAATGAGTACAGTCTTTGTACTCAACGCGATCGCTTTGTTCGTATTTCCAGCTTTAGGACAAGTCCTCTACCTAACGCAGACACAATTTGGAACGTGGTCAGGTGTGGCAATTCATGACATTTCGAGTGTGGTGGGTGCAGCCTCGCATTATGGTCAAAGTGCGCTCTACACAGCAACAGCTGTGAAACTCTCTCGTGCTTTGTGGATTGTGCCTATCTCGCTTACCGCAAGCTATATATTTCAGTATCAACATACAAAGTCTGATCAAGATGTACGATATCGGCCTCAAATACCCTGGTTTATTGGCTTGTTCTTCCTCGCCTCAGTCACACGGACGTTTATTCCACAGGTTGTGTATTGGTCACGAATAATCACAGCCATATCAGAAGTGGGTTTAACGCTAACGCTGTTTCTAATTGGTGTGGGGCTATCTCAACGCATGTTGAAAGCAGTTGGCTGGAAACCCATGCTCCAAGGGATCTTGCTGTGGATATTCATCAGCATCACCTCACTCGGTGTCATTCTCTTGATTGTGCCTTAGCAAGGACAAAAATGCTGATTATGCAGATATCCATGATTGCAGATGCTGTAGTAGAGTGAACAACGAAGTGATAAATAAATGATGTTATTAAAATAACTACAACACCATGGGTAACATTCAAATCCTTCGTGACGTTTACTCCTCTGTAGAGCAGGTCAAGCGAACCATTCGGATCTTTACCCCTGATGCATATCAGCAACAGCCTCACCAGGCATTTCCAGTACTGTATATGTTCGATGGGCAAAACATTTTCTCGCATCCAGAATCCGCTGTTTATGATACTTGGTGTGCCAACACCACAATGGAACGGTTAGCTAGTGAGGGAAGCCTTCGTCCTTGGATTATTGTGGGTATTGATCACTTAGAAGATCGCCTTACAGAATATTCGCCTTGGATTGGTGGTCGTGGCGACAAGTGCGCTCAATTCTTAGTCAATGAGCTAAAGCCGTATATTGACAAGACCTATCGTACCCTACCAGAACCTCAATGGACTGGTGTGATGGGCTCTAGTATGGGTGGTCTCATGTCATTGTACATTGGCAAAACTTATCCCAAAACCTTTGGTCGCATTGGTGGCCTCTCACCAGCACTTATGTGGGGCGGTGGACAAATGTTTCAATATTGGGATAGCCACACTCACTGTTGGTCAAAGATTTACCTTTATGTAGGTAGCCAAGAACAGTACTCATTTTATGGGGTCTTTTTAGATTATGTTCCCATTACACGAGACTTTTATTCTCACCTTAAGCAACTTGGATACAGTGACTACGAAGTTCACTTTAACCTCGCGCAAGGCGAAACCCATTACGAAACCGCCTGGCAAAGACAGTTGCCTGATATTATGCGTTGGTTACTCTCAGAACCCCAAGGCGTATAGATAGATACTTAATCAGTAGACAAGGGAGCACCAGGAGCAGAGGGGCACAAAAGTATGAGAAAAGCTTATTCCTTTGCTTGTCCTCCCTGTCCCCCTTGTCCCCCTTGTCCACGCCAGTTGCTCCACTTGGGGAGACCCCAAGACCGCACTGGCTCCCCTTGTCCTCCTTCCACTCCCCATTCCTAACTCCTAACTCCTCCTACCTCCCCGTCTTCGCTCCAACCCAAAACTTCTGCGACTTGGCCAGCTAATTCCAGTGGGTTGAAGGGTTTGGCGATCGCTGCTTTGATTCCCATAGATGAATAACGGCGACGATCTGAAGCTTGTACTTTAGCTGTTAAAAAAATCACGGGAATATCTTTAGTAGCGGTATTCGTTTGTAATTGTTGAAAGGTGGTAGGACCATCCATGTCAGGCATCATGACATCTAGCAATATAGCATCGGGCTGTTCTTGTTCTGCCAAGACAAGCCCAGCATGTCCAGAGTTAGCAGTCAAAACCTTCCAGCCTGCTACCGTTTCTAAACAAATCTGGGCAACTTCCCGGATATATTCTTCATTATCAATTACCAAAATGCATTTGGCTGTCATTGCTTACTGCTCTTTATTAGGGAAGATGAAGTTCTTCAAAGATTGGGAGAGTAACATAAAAGGTGCTACCTTTACCCAACTCACTCTCAACCCAGATGTGACCAGAGTGCTGCTGTACTATGCTTCGGCAAATTGCCAGACCCAAACCAGTACCCTCACAATTGCGTGAGTCAGAAGCATCAACCTGTTGAAAACGCTCAAAAATGGTTTCCAGCTTATCATTGGGAATGCCTCTTCCTCGATCCCTTACTTCAAATTGTATCTCATTTCCATCACATTCAGCAACGAGCCAAACAGTAGCACCATGAGGCGAAAATTTAATTGCATTACTTAGTAAGTTTGTCAATGTTTGAATGAGGCGATCTGGATCAGCCCATAGCTGAACCGAGATAGGTGAAACTGATAAAGTCACCTGATAGCGTTGAGCCATAGCCTGCATCACATCTGCTGCTTTAGTCATCAGGTCAGCAGTATTGCAAACCTGTTTAGCCATGACTACTTTACCAGACTCGATGCGCTCAATGTCCAAAATATCATTAATTAATCGGACTAACCGATCAGTACTATCTACAGCAATTTCTAGCAGACGCTTACCGCGTGTTGACTTGGGATCAAGCAATCCACTAGCCAGCATCCCCAGGGAACCATGTATTGAAGTTAAGGGTGTGCGGAGTTCATGGCTAACAACAGAAATGAACTCATCCTTCATTCGTTCTACTAGTTGGCGATCAGTAATATCCTTAAAAGTGATCACGGCTCCTATGGTTCGACCTTGCTCTTGAATTGGAGTTGAAACATATTCCACTGGGACAGTTGAACGATCTTTGCGCCAAAATACTTCGTTATTGACTCGATGCGCTGATGCATCCCATAGTGACTCATATATTGGAGAATCAGTCAAACAGTAAGGTGTTCCGTCTGATTTCGAATCTGGCAAAATAATATTCACATGCTCACGAATCAATTCTGTTGCCTGATATCCCAAGAGTTTTGCCGCTGCTGCATTGACAAAGGTTATTTTGCCTGACTTGTCCAATCCGCACAACCCCTCCCCCATTGAATTTAAAATCATCTCATTGTGACGACTCAGCCGTTCTAGTGCTTCTTGAGCTTGTTTAGTTTCAGTAACATCACGTAAAATTACAGTAAATATTCTTTCTCCACCTAACTCAAGTTTAGAAATCGAAGCTTCTGCAGGGAACTCTGTACCATCTTTGCGGCGAG
Organism: Nostocales cyanobacterium Centralia_MAG_434; assembly: GCA_021324415.1. Lineage (GTDB taxonomy): Bacteria > Cyanobacteriota > Cyanobacteriia > Cyanobacteriales > Nostocaceae > JAJPJF01. The sequence goes on along the minus strand of JAJPJF010000340.1, from coordinate 10,665 downwards.
CAAAAATCTCACGCCATTCTCCCATTTTCCGGGCTTGACCAGAAGACTGAGCAAACTCAATAACGTGTTGGCGATGAACATCGCTGTGTCGTCGTGGTAAGAGCAAGTCAAGAGGCTGACCTATAAGCTCAGATGCTGTGTAACCAAAAATCTTTTCTGCTCCCTGATTAAACAGGGTAATGTTTTGGTCAATGTTTATTGAGATGATAGCATCATCAGCAATTTCCAGAATTCCCGCGAAACGAGCTTGTGATAGCCGCAAAGCCTCTTGTGTACGCCGACGCTCATCCAGTTCTGACTGCAACTGGGCATTGACACTAATTAATTCGGCTGTGCGTTCTGCAACTCTCATCTCTAGCTCATCCTTAGCTTTGCGTAGTGCTTCTTCAGCTTTCTTACGTTCAGTAATATTACGAGTGACATGAGAGAAACCATATAGCTGCCCAGAATCATCACGTAAGGCTGTTACAATAACGTTTGCCCAAAACCGTGACCCATCTTTGCGTACGCGCCAACCCTCGTCTTCAAATCGACCTTCAATGATGGCTACGTTCAGTTCTTGTGCTGGCTTCCCCTGTTTTATATCTTCTACAGTATAAAATTGAGAAAAATGCTGACCTAGAATTTCGTCAGATCGATAGCCATTAATCCGCTCTGCTGCATTATTCCAACTGACAATACATCCATCTAAATTGAGCATGAAAATTGCGTAATCCTTGACCCCTTCCAGCAACAGGCGGAAACGTTCTTCACTTTGCTGTAGTGCCTGTTCTGCTCGTTTGCGTTCAGTAATATCACTACGAATTGCAACATACTGATAGGGCTTTCCTTGTTTATCTAACAGTGGCACTACTGTTGTGTATACCCAATAACATGTTCCATCTTTGGCACGGTTTTTGATTTCTCCTTGCCAAATTTGCCCCTTGGCGATTGTCACCCACATCTGTTGAAAAAATTCATTGGGGTGATAACCAGAATTGATGATGCGATGGTTTTGTCCTAGTAGTTCTGCTCTGGAATATTTTGAGATTTCACAGAATTTATCGTTAACGTAGGTGATTCTTCCCTGATCATCAGTGATTGCAACAATACAAGATTCATCTAATGCTAGCTTGAGATCTGCAAGTTCTTTTAGGGATGCTTGCAAAACCTGTTCGACTTGCTGACGTTCAATTGCATCTGCTAGCACATTGGCAACAGCTTGGAGAAAATTAATATCATCTTGGGTGAAGGTGCGTTTTTTAGTGGTGTGTGCGCCTAGGACACCATAAGGGCGGTTTTGACCTGGAATGATCACTGTTAAACCACTTATGACTTTATGATCATGCAGTAGTTGCGAGCTAAATTTAGTTTCTGTACGCAGATCTTCTACAATTATTGGCTCGTTCAGTAGTAGGGCATTGCCTGCTTGAGAATGAATACCTGTAATTACCTTCAAATGACCAACAAGTCCCTCCTGCCATCCTACTCCTGCTCGTAAAAGTGCAGTGTCTCCATCGTCAATCAGTTCTAAGATCTTGCAATACTCGATTTCAAGACCTTGGGTAACGAGGGTAACAGCCTCTTCCATCAATGAAGAAAGTTCACAACCTTCCAAAGCCAATTGGCCCAATTTAGCAACAGCTGCTTGTTGGTTAAGTCTGGCTTTAAGACTTCTCTGTGCCTGTTTATGATTGCTAACATCTATAACTACACCAATCATACGTACTGCACTACCAGTCTCATCGTAGAAAAACTGTCCTTTTGCCTCAATCCAATGAATGCTACCATCAGGCCAGATAACCCGAAATTCATGGTGGTAGTCCTGTCGTTTTTCACGAGCCAGAGTTATCGCTTGTACAACAGATTCTCGATCATCCAGGTGAACGCAAGCATTAAATGCTTCATAAGTTCCGCCAAAAGTGCCAGATGTCACACCAAATAACTGTTCGTGACTTCTAGACCAAACAATTTCGTTAGTTAAGAGGTTCCAGTCCCAGGTTCCCATGTGGGCGGCTTCTAATGCTAACCGTAATTGCTCTTTGCTTTTGTCTTGCGACTGTTCAGATGTTGCCTGATGATTAAATGCTGTTTTCAACGGGTCATTTTTCGTGAGGCGGCGAAGCAGTTTAACTCGCTCTAAGCGATTGATAATGCGGGTTACCAATTCTGGTCCCACTATGGGCTTACTAATAAAGTCATCTGCGCCTACAGCAAATACTTGATTAACAGTAGTGTGATCTGTGTGTGCAGTCAAAAACAGTATTGGTAATGCACTCCAACGTGAATCGTTACGCACTACTTGACATAGTTCAACACCACTCAAATAAGGCATCTTGATGTCTAGAATCAACAGATCTGGTGAACATGCTTCTAGCGTTTCCCAAAACCTACGTGGATCATCAAGAGCAATGACCTTTAATCCCCAAGGCTCTATTAAGGTTCGTAATGTGTCTAAAAGCTGGGGATCATCATCCACAACCATGACTACCGCTTCTGCTTTTGTGTCAGATGGATGTAATAAATAAGTAACTGCTTGCAGAACTTCATTTGTAGGTAATGGCTTTTGCAAAAAAGCACGTCCACCCAACCGGGCAACTTCGACGCGATCGCCTAAACTGCTATGGGCCGTAAAAACTACAACAGACACTGGTGGCATTTGTTGCAAAACTTCTCCCAACAGTGCCATACCTTCCTCGGTTGTGTTCTCTACAGCAGGGTCAAGTAGCATGACGTGGGGATGGTCGTGATAAATATTCTCTCTGGCCTCAGACAGGGTTGTTACCAATTTGGCTCGTATTCCTTGAAGCTCCGCTTTGATGAGTAATTCATGGCCAAGTTGGCGATCGCTATCAACAATCAATAACCTGGGTCGTTCATCTGGATGCGTTTGAGTTGCTGAAACTTGCCCAGCTTGTGATCGCTCTATTTCTTTACGTAAGGATTCTACTAATTTCTGCAGGTGCTTGCCATCTTTTAGAGTGATTGGCTTTTTAGCTTCAAACAAATGTTGGATTTTCCGGGCTATTTGAGAGCCTTTACTCAAGCCAAAGGTACCTAATGAACCTGCTAGTGTATGAGCATGTTGTTCTGCTTGAGCCCGCAGATCTGGTCTTAGGGTATCTTGAAGCACCTCTGCTGCAGCTTGTTCTAGTACACTCACCTGCTGACTGATTTTTTCTTGAAATCGGTTCCAAACCCCAGCTAATGCAACCAATGTCTGTTGGTGAGCGTTTTCAGCCGTTTCTGGTGATGTGGTCACCAAAGTTGTTGGTTGTGGTGGTTTTAGGCGGTATCCAATCCCGTAAACCGTCTCAATAAGATCAGGGGCTGCGCCTGCAGCTTTTAACTTCTGCCGCAAACCTTTTATCTGAGTTCTAACTGCTTCTTCTCCTGGTGTATGGTCAAATGACCATACATGATCAATAATTGCACCACAGCTAAACATGCGACGAGGATTCCGCAGGAACAACTCTAATAGTGCATACTCTTTAGGAGTTAATTGTACAAGCTGTGTTTCATAGTGGACTTGCACACTACTCGGGTCAAGGCGTAAGCCTCCCCACTCTAATACTGGCTGTGATGTTGAATTGCCTCGACGCAGTAAAGCACGCACACGCGCAACCAATTCCTCAGAGTCAAAAGGTTTGACGACATAATCATCTGCACCTGCATCTAACCCTATTGCTTTGTCATGACTGTTGTCTTTACTTGTAAGCAACAGGATTGGCATTTTCATGCCTTGCGCTCGTATTTGTCGGCAAAGGCTAATGCCATCCAGCTTTGGTAACATAACATCAAGCATAATCAAGTCATAGTCAAACACTTGCACTAAATCCCAAGCTGCTTGACCATCGCTAGCAACTTCAACTGCATAATGTTGGTTACAAAGAACTGTGGTGAGAGCTTTGGCGATAAACTCTTCATCCTCTACTATGAGAATCCTCATTGTTGCTTGTGTCTCTGTTGGATGTTACTAATTACGCTAAATAGTTGACAATTGTTTTTTGTTGTGCAGAGCTAGAAAAATACCTTGACTCCAAGTTCATTTGACTAAGCCAATTCTAACGTGCTTTGAGACATACGTATTTCATGCGAACTACTTACCCTGACCTTGCACTATGATGTAGACTTTTAACTTCGTGGGATACTGCTTTAACTCAAGCAAAGTGAGTCATAATGTGGTCATCAATTAAAAATAGGGTTAAATTTCCCTTAAAAAGCTTGGAAAATAGATAAATATCGTTTTTTTTCTAATTTAGGGCACTCTTAAAGTAAAATTTCCATGGAAAGCAAAGGAAGAATTTAGAGACAACATAATGATTCCGGAGAATCCTCTTTGCCCTAACACAGATAAAGACGCTAAACAAATAGACCTACTTCTTACTGGCTTACGAGTCCTTGTTGTAGATGATGACGAAGATAGCCGCTTTTATATTTCTACTGTCTTGGAAGGAGATGGAGCAAGGGTCACGGCAGTGGCATCGGCAGCAGAGGCGCTCTCATTGCTACCTCAATTCCAACCTAATGTCTTAATTTGTGATATTGCTATGCCTGATGAGGATGGTTATAGCCTGATTCGCAAAGTACGCGAACTCACAGCAGAGGAAGGAGGTCTTGTCCCGGCTGTGGCACTAACAGCTTATGCAGAAAGAGAAGAACGTGAACGCGCCCTTGCGGCTGGGTTTCAAAACCATGTTGCCAAACCTGTTGATCCAGAGGTGTTAGTCAGGGTAGTGGCAGATTTGCTTAGCTAGATCTAAAAGGTAATCCGGGTTGATTTGTATTCTGGTGGTTCAACGTGAATTAAAATCCTAACAGGGTTAAAGCGTTCCTCTAATTTTCTTTCTACTTCCTCGGTTATACGATGGGCAGTTTCTACGTCTTGAGCATTTACTATTAGATGCATTTCAATAAAAACTTGGCGACCAAGAACTCCACGAGAGGCAATGTCATGACAGTTCGTCACACCAGGAACAGAAAGGGCGATCGCGTTGATCACTTCAGGTGCAATTGCCATTCTATCCACAAGATAGGGCAAATTTTCTTTTAAAACAGACCAACCACTCCAAAATACTAACAAAGCTACTGGAAAAGCCAAAACCAGATCGAGCCATTGGTAACCTAACCAAACGCCGAGCAAACCAGCAATTACAGAGATTGTGACCCAGATATCACTCATTGTATGTTGAGCATCAGCAATCAAAATCGCACTACCTATGCGCTTTCCAACAGTACGTTCATAATACGCCACGAAAATATTGATACCTAATACAAGCAGTAATAACCACAATTGAGGTTCAGATATTTTGACAGGTTGACTGCCTTTCAGAATTCGTTCGACTGCTCCTTGAAGAATTTCAAAGCAAGCTATACCTAAAAAAGTGGCAATCCCCAAAGCTCCTATGGCATCAAATTTTTGGTGTCCATAAGGATGTTCACGATCAGGTTGTGGAGAAGAGAACTGACTTGTAATCAACCCTAAAACATTACTGGCACTATCTGTCACACTATGCAAAGCATCAGCTAGCAGACTAAGAGAGCCTGTCAACATCCCCACGACAGCTTTTAATGCCATGACAAATAAATTCAGCAACAGGGTGATAATTAAAACCTTTCTAACTGTAGAGCGGTTAGAGTATGTCATATGACTTTTAAACACAAGTATTCTAGCGTCTAGAGTAGAACTTAACACATACAGAAAATGTTTCAAAACCCTATACAGTAAAGATTTTATCTCTCCATAACATGACTTAATTGCTTGAACTTATTGAAATTATTTTCTAAATAAAAATAGCTAGAGTGAGGTAAATCACTAATGTTAATTAGCTAAAGATATTTTCAGATAAAAATATTTTTTTGCATTTGTGGCTATCCTAAATCATTTGGAAGCAACGAGAATCCCGGTTTCTCCAAGAAACCGGGATTCTAAGGGTTATATTTTCGTCCTTAAGTAATAAAAATCACATGACCTAGTATTTCTGACAGATATTCCTATCCTAAAAAGAATCCTCACGATATCCTTATACTGAGTTCAAAGCTCTTACTGATGTCATAAGTTACCTCTACCAATCAAAATAGAGACAGCAACTATCAGGGTTAAAAATTATGAAAACACTTATCTTTAGGGCGATGATTAGTTATTTGTTTATATCATTGGCAAGTGTTTTTGCTCCTGTGAAGACATTAGTAGCTTCTGGGACTGTTATCCAAGAGCCGAAACATAGCCTATTAATTCCAGCAAAAAATAATTATGTCCTTTCTGAAGCTTACAGTCATACAGCGAAGTATTCATTAAAACCCGCTAGAAAACCGGAGGACACTCATCGGGGTGGAGGCAGTACCCGCCCAAAAATATAGTGCGTTCATTTCATTATTTTTTTGGAAAAATGCTATAAGTAGCAAGAAGTTTTACATAATGACTCATGTCCCCAACTCATCTAACACTGAATCTAGTTGAAGGCTCTGTTTCGTTTAGTTTTTCACCTCAGGCTGCACGTGAATTAAAAGCAGCTATGGACCAATTGACGCAAAGCCTGAAAGCAATCGCTGCGAAAACCACTCCTAGTGGCGGTAAAGCTAGTCCTCAGCCTTCAATGGAGTATCGTCATACAGGAGAGGTTTTTTTAGAAATTTTCTGTAATCCTAATATTTGGCCCACACCATTTGCTGCTAAAGTCTTGCTGACTGTCCGTGATGTAAACATCCGCTTAACTACAGAAGCCGAGCTCACTCGCATCATAGATGATGTTAATCAGTATTTAGAGCAAGTCAGCTGAAGCGCAAAAACCTTCATAGCAGTTTTGGGGGAGAGTATCTAGTATCTGCCTTTATCAATATATACCCTAATTTGGAGCATTGACTGACTTTCGACTTCTCAAGGCACGGCTAGTATGAATTTTCTAACTGTCAAAGAGTAAGTAGGACTTACGTTCGATGTTCCTCAAATTTGGATTTTTGTGTGTTCGTTTCAGTAGAAGCTTGGTCTATTGTCTATTTTTAAGCATGAGCTTTTAAGACGCAAACCTAGACATTTCATGCGGGAAGCGTAGAATGTTTGAGATTTTGGACCGGGAAAGGCTAATAAAAAGCAGAGAGTTCCTTAACAGCAGGTACTAAATTTTTTGTTGTCACCCTACATCCAAAAATCAACAATATACTCCCAATCCAAAATCTCAAATCAGAAATTGATTAGTCGTTTTCCCACTTTTCCCGACCTATGAGATCGGCAATACGATCGCGCAACAAAAAATCACACTTTTCCAACTCACATTCAACACAGACCCACTCTCTAGCTGGTATGTATTGGCAAAGGGTATAGATAGGCTGTTGTCGGCTAACCACCCCTTTTTGCACCAGTCGCCGTGCTTCATCTTTGATCACGTCTAGAGAGTAGTAACTGATAGAAGGCACCGTATTCACACTCATTGTTTTTTACTCACAAATTAACACTTAAGTAGTGTTCCCAATCTTTTTAGGAACAAACATGGTCAAGAATAGACTTGCTGCTGGGGTTTTGTAGTTTAGTATACGGAACTGTTTTCATTTTGACGCTATACACACTAAAATTATGTAAAGATATGTTAAAAAAGTCAACAATTCATGATATTTTTTTTTATTATATTTCATATACTCCATTTTGAGTAGTAGATTTGACAGACTTACAAGAGTGAGTGTGTTTCACAGAACTGCTTGTTTAGCTTGAAAGTGTACTTTCAGATCGCTTGTACCAGTTGGTACGTATTTCATCGGTTGCTTGAGTTAGCACCCAGTGGTGTGGGTGAAGCACCATTTTGATCTGTTGACGCTTGTCCATAGAACTAAAAGAGCCTGATATTTGCCACAAATAAATGTATAAATGGCTGCATACATAGCATAGACGTACCCTACACCACCAAAGGTTAGAGATTGCATTTCGTTAATAATCTCTTAAACAAATTGCCAGATGGTTTCTCAAGTCCAGAACTATGGCGAAACTCATTTCCTGGCATAAATACTTGTAGAAGAGTAAGATGATGTTGTCACCTAGCAAACTAGTATGGCTCATTTGGATAAGGCAGTGTAATTGCTGCTGAATAAGAGTTCAAAAAATCACACTTTAACACCTTATCAACAGCAATTAAATTACGTAATTGCGCTACTGATGTATCATTAAGTTTTATTGCACCTATGAGATTTTCTAATAAAAAAAAAGCATCAGAAGGTGTTAGACTACGCTGCAAAATCTCAGTAATAGTTGTAAGAGTGTCATTTTGTGATATGTGGTTGACGCAACCTTGCTCAAAGGGAGTGAGTTGATCTATATGGGGCAGCATAGGAATTTAGGATTTTGGATACAACAGAATGCGCTGCACCCAAATCTCTAAAAGGGTTGGTAGGTTACTTTCTGAATGCAGACTGGCAGTATAGTCTACACAAAAGCAGAATGTAAACATAGAAAGTATAGATCTAACTACCCGATCCCCGAGGTATGTGTATGACCCACTAATCATATTTAAGCAACCACACCCAATTCCTGTCTGTAAAGTGCTTTGCCAAATTCCTTGACCTAAATTGTTGTTTATAAAACTTAAAATAAGGGGATCACGGAAGGGGCAGAGGGGAGGGGGACAAGGGAAGGGGGACAAGGGGGACAAGGGGAATTCTCTACACTACGCCCTATGCCCTATGCCCTATTCCCCATTAGGTCCCTGGTAAGTTCCGTAGCTGTTCTGGTAAATGATGGCGATCGCCAAGCACTTCTAGTAAAGGACCATGGATATCAAAGGTGATGATATTGAGTGATGCGACGAGGACATTAATGCGATCGCGGTAGCGCCCCAAATCAATACCCAAAAGGCTACATAGAATGATGCGGATTGTAGCCTTATGAGAAACCACCAAAACATGACCAGTTGAATACTTTTGTTGTATTTCTGTAATCACGGGTATTGCACGGTTGGCAACTTCTACAGCCGTTTCTCCCCCAGTTGGTGAGTTCCAAGCTGGTTCAGTCAGCCAGTGGATATAGTCATCAGCGTAGTGCTGCTTCACAAATTCGGGAGTTTTGCTCTCCCAATCACCATAGCTTAGCTCCTTGAGCCCCTCACGGAGTTGCATTTCTATTCCCAGAAGATCACACAATGGTTTTGCCGTAGCAATTGTACGTTTCTTGGGGCTGGCGTATACGGCAGTCCAAGGGAAGGAATGGTAAGCATCAGCAAATGCCTTTGCCATTTGAACACCTTCTGGTGTCAATTCCGGATCTAACTCCCCACAGTAACCTCCTGTCCGGCTATAAATTGTTTCTCCATGCCTAAGAAAATACAGCCTTAAGCTCATAAGTTAAATCCTTGTTTGTTTTAGGTTGAGATTGGACGTGGGGCAACAGAGTTCTTGTTATGAACCAGTGAGAACCCCGATTTCTTGAAGAAACCGGGGTTCTTTGCCCCTATCTACACTCTTTTCTTTCTAGGTAATCACAGTTGGTTTTTCTTTGTTGGTAAAGTGATGAATTTGGGCTATCTCATCGCTTAACTGAATTAAATTTGCAAGTGCATCTTGGGGATCAAGGTCATGCTTTGTTGGATCAGGCTCATAGCTTTCGAGGTAAAGTCTCAAGGTTGCACCTTGAGTACCAGTACCAGAAAGCCGAAATATTATGCGAGAGCCATTAGTAAGGCCAATCCGGATACCCTGCTTCTGACTGATACTACCATCTACAGGATCTACGTAGCTGAAGTCATCACTGTACTCGACTTGGTAATGACCAAACTGTTTTCCCTTCAATGTTGGTATTAAAGAGCGCAGATTTTCAATGAGGTTATTGGCTCGTTCGGTCTCCACTTCTTCATAATCATGGCGAGAGTAATAATTGCGCCCATAGGTTTTCCAGTGTTCTCGCATAATCTGCTCCACAGATTGCTGCCGCACAGCTAGGATATTCAACCAGAATAGAACTGCCCACAGCCCATCTTTCTCGCGTATGTGATTAGAACCAGTACCAAAGCTTTCTTCACCACAAAGGGTTGCTTTACCCGCATCTAGAAGGTTACCAAAAAACTTCCAGCCTGTAGGAGTTTCATAGCAATCAATACCAATTTGAGCTGCAACGCGATCTACTGCTTGACTTGTGGGCATGGAGCGTGCTACCCCTGCTAAACCAGAGCTATAGCCAGGTATAGCCTTAGCGTTGGCGGCTAATACTGCTAAGCTATCACTGGGAGTCACAAAAAATTTACGACCCAAAATCATGTTGCGATCGCCATCTCCATCAGAAGCAGCCCCAAAATCTGGTGCATGCTCACCATACAGGATGTCAACCAATTCGTGTGCATAAACTAGATTCGGATCTGGATGTCCGCCACCAAAATCCTCTAAGGGGACGCCATTACGTACTGTTCCTGCTGGTGAGCCCAACTGTTGCTCAAATATAACATGAGCATAGGGTCCAGTTACTGCATGCAGGGAGTCAACACACATGCGGAATTTACCAGAAGTCAGCAGCCCATGAATGCGATCAAAATCAAACAGAGATTCCATTAACTGAGCGTAGTCTGCTACGGAATCAATCACTTCTATCGTTGCTGAACCGAGTTGAGAACTTCCTAATTGATCTAAATTGACATCACCGGCTTCTAGTATTTTATATTCCGTAATGGTTTTACTACGAGCATAGATTGCCTCTGTCACCTTTTCAGGAGCAGG
>JAJPJF010000032.1 GCA_021324415.1 Nostocales cyanobacterium Centralia_MAG_434 | reverse complement strand
CATCGGAGATTTGGCTTAAGATCAAACCTAATTGCCGGAATTTATAATTACGAACTCAGCTTAAAAGCTTAAAGACCAACTCAAAAAAAATTGAATAAATACTCAGAGTACAGCACCTAACTTTAAGCTGGATAAATTTATTGTGCTAAATTTTATTTTTGCTTTTATTAAAAACCATTTGTTTAAGAACTTATACAAGAGTTCCACTGTTTTAGCTCCGTAAATCAAAAAAAAGACAACCCCTTAATATAGCATAAAAAATTTATGCAAGAGTTCTATTGTCAATCAATCCACCTGTATTCTGCTTTTTACTTCCACCATTGTCTAGTGTTTGTGGGTTGAGCAGGTATTGCAAAGCAGGGGAGAAAATAGATAACTTAATACTTTTTTGATTACGAGACTTTGCTTCGTCAATCTTCTGATTCGCCTCCTGGATCTTGTTATCAATCTCCTTCAACAGGGGGGATTGAGTGACAGCCTTTTCTTGAAGTTGTTGTAGGCAAGCAGAGGACGTTTCTAAACAAGGCAGCGCACCTTTGATGAGCCGCCACATGTCATCATCGAATTGCTTTTTGATTAAACTGTCTATATCTGGTCTATCAAAAGGGTTTTGTGGAGTTTTGGGAATCGCCGCATCTGCATCCTGTTCAGCTTGTTCTGGGTCTTTGTCTTCCTCATCTTCATTTGTCTGTTGTGCAGGCTTGGGTTGCTCTTTGCCTGAAGTATCATTAGGTGTTGATTTTGGCTGAGACTGTGGGGCGGGTGATTGTGGTGCAATGAGTGATAGAGGTTTACTTAAGGGAGTTGGGGGAGCTGCTTTTTTCCCCTTGGCTACTGCTGTCTCCAAAGGAGCTAGAAGCAGCAAGAGTACTAATAGTGATAGTTGTCGAATATTTACCATTATTCCCAACCCACGGGTCAACCCGCCTAATGTAGCCGTTTCTGGGACTACGCACCACAGGGATTTGACTGAGTTTATCGTCAATATTTGATAGAGCAATTTTTAATTGTGCAAGCTGATAATCCTGGTCCCTCAGGGATTGTTCGTACTGCTGAAGTTGTTTAGAATACTCCTGCTGTCCTTGCTCTTGTTGTTTGGCTTGCTTTTGTTGTTCTAGTGATGCATCATACTCCAACAAGCGGCGACGATTTTTAGCAGCAAAAAGACGAGACTTGGCCATTTCCAGTTCAGATTCTTGGGTTTGCACGGCTATTTGTAGTTGTTGAAGCTGCTGTTGCTGTTCAATATTAGCAGCCTTTAATTTAGCCTTTGCTCCCTCAAGTTCAGTCTGAGCCTTTTGGGTCTCAGATTCCATTTGCTTGAGTTTTGCCCCTTCGTGGGTAAGGATGTCTTCCTCAAGCTTCATCTGTTTCATTTCTTGGATCATATCCTGTTGGTCGGTCACATTCTGCTGTTGCTCAGAAAGTGCCAACTTTGCTTTCTTGACTTCAGCGCGACGTTCAGGATTTTCCACTTTTAACAAGGCAATGCGAGAAGCAAGAACTAATTTAGCCTGAGTCAACTTCAACTGTGCTTGAGAAATAGCAGTTTCTTCTTCTGAAAAAGTAGCCGGAGGAAGTGGTCTAGTTGGTAAGGGTTGACTGGGTGCAAGTGGTTTATGAATCACTTTAGCTTGTAAATTTTGAATATGCAGGGCAATTGCTGCTCGCTGTTTTGTTAAGCGATCGCGCTCCCTTTTGTTATCAGTAATCACATCACCTTCTTTAATCGTGTCCCCTTCTTTGACTTGCAGAAAAGATTGATCATCAACAGTCACCGAAAGCTTGAGCGGACGGTCCATCCGGTTAGTGGGTGCAACTGGCTCCTGTACTGTTGGCAGTGGAGCTAAAGTTGGTTGCACAGCTGATGGTTGTGCGATTGGCTGCGGAGCTAGAGTGGGTTGCACAGTCGATTGTACTACTGGCTGAGCTAGAGGTGAACTCACCATTCCCAAAAGCAGGGTAGCAATGAGTGTCCAATGATTCAGGTTCTCTTGTTTTCTCATACAAGGGTTAAAAAATGCACCACCTTTGTATGTTTCCCCTTGAAAGGGGGTTTTGTTAGGGTTGGGAATGGGGGAGCAGAACTGCTGGGTGAAAAAGAAAATACGGTCAGACAAAGATTAAGGGAATGGTATCGAGGCGATTGGCCCAAAGGGCCAGTGCCAGAGGCAATCGCACCTCGGGGAGGAGTGCAGAGGAAGGGAAGACCCACCCCGTCGGTGGGACGGATGGTACAGGATGAGTGAACGTTGACAGTCCTTAAGTTATAAGTTTGTGTTCATGCTTTGGATTTGTGGCTAAAGAGAAGGGGCGACGGTTACTAATAAAAAAGCCACCCATGGATGGAAGAGGTGGCATGGGAATATTATAAGTTTTTCAGTCTGTCTTAATCTATCTCTTAATTGTGCAAATTAAGAGGAGTAAATGTTAACCCCCACGGTTACCGTGAAGGTTATTTTGCATTGGAGTAAATTTGTAAATGGTCCCACACAATATGGTGACTAGTGACTGTTAATCAACTCCTCCCCATTCATGCTTTTTGTAAAAGACTTGAGGCTACTTGAAGCTTCAAGAATTAGGCATTTCCTTCAAACTTCTTTTTTACACTTTCAAATACATCTTTGCTATTGGACGGGGGAAATGGAGTGCCAGAACCATATTTAAAGTCACCATTGTTAAAAATACCGACTCTGGGAAGAGGTGGAAGGGTGAGAGTAGTAGGAATGAGGTACTGGAGTTCTAGATTCTCTTCATTTATGCCTGTGACAATTTTGTATTTATCACCAAAAACCGCTTGAGCTTGCGATGCTAAATTTTCTGGAACACCACCAAGTTCAGGAAGCCTGTCTGCATACTTTGACACTAAAATTACTACTACAGGCTTGTCTGAATTCAAGACTTCAGTTTCAAAATTGTCAAAATTTATAGTAGGTACAGTGCTAAGAGCATAAGCAGGAATGTTCACCCAAGAGAAGACAAAAGAAAGTACTATAGCTGCTACAGCAACTATTTTGACAATTGTATTCTTCATGATTTTGTATGCTATTAAGTAAACTTTATTCGCATAGTAACAGCTACTTATTTTTGAAGGAAGAGGTAGTAACAAATTCCCTACTTTTCCTACTTTTCTTACTTTTTTATTAAATTAGTTAATCAGTTAAAACGAAAAGCTCAAATCAATTTGGCTGGCGCTGCCTACGGCTCTAATAGAGATTTCAATGCCTCCTCTATCTCTTGATGAACTTCCGTGTGTTTGTTGTTGTTAAGCTTAACCCTGTTTTGTCACTTTGAGAGAGCCCAATCCCCAAAATGGTTGCGGGGCTTGAATTTCCACATTGCCTTGTCCCCCTTCCCTTGTCCCCTCTTCACCCCAAAACCCTGTCATAAAATGGCCTAATCCTACACTTATATCCTTGTGTCCCCATTCTAATCAGGGCTTCCAATGGCTGAAGCTGCGCCACTAAATTCTCAGCAAACCGAAAGCGCTTCGCCACCCGTGCAACTTCTGCTTGATCCACAGCTAGCACAATCTTACTGCTAGAGTTGGCAATCACGTTGTCACTGATATGGGCATCACGTTGAGAAGCTAGGCAAGCATTTAAGCCAAATTTCCGACCATCAGCCAAAACAGCATCAACAGCGCGAGACCCCCTGACTTCTTTACATTCATCGAGAAAAATGTAAGTACGAGGTGTTTTATTTGTCACCTCACCCATAAGTCTATGAGAATCCATTAATTGCTTCACCAAAGTCTCAGAGGCGATCGCACTCAGTCCCGGCACTTTCCCCAACGCCGACAGGTCGAAGCGAATGATCGGCGCATCAAGGGACGGCTGGGGTTTATTGAATATGCCATATTGAAATGTCGCTGCCAGTTTCAAAGCCAATTTCTGTGATTCCTTACACCCAGATTCAATTCTGCTGTCTATCTCCCCTCGAACATGAGCGAATGTTGGTGGTTGATTGGACCAACTTGTAAAATTCTCCTGGGAAATCCCAAGCTGTTTGTAGCAACTATTGAGAATAGAAATGACCAACCCCTCTTGATTTGCACCCAACAGCAAAGCCTTTTTCAAGATGGCAGCAACAGCGATCGCCTGCAAGTTGGGTCCACCACCTTTGGTATCCAAGTCAATCACCAAAGGGTTGATGCCATAGGGCGATTCCATATTTAGAGGATAGCAAACCTCATTTGGCAGTTCTTGGTCGCCATGAAAGTCAATCACGAGGATTTTCAGTCGCGGAAATAACTTGGGGAGTTCGTAGGCAAGAGCCTTGAGGGTTTGCGTCTTTCCTGAACCCGATGCACCAATCAAAACAACGTGTCCATTGGGCAGTAGACTGGGGTTCCAATAGACGTTCTCTCCTAGAACTATCCCAGTGTTGTCTTGAGCAGTGATACTTTTGGATTGGTTAGGTTTGTGAACTTGGGCTGGCAGTGGCTTGACCATATTTTTTAATTCAAAATTCAAAATTCAAAATTATTTGGAATTGTTTTGTTTAGTTTTAACTATTATTGCGGCAATTACTTTCATGATTTCTTCACTTTCAATGAGCAATGGAGACAACTTTGATTCTTCAAGTATCTGTGTGTCTATCAAAATTCTTAACCAATATCTTGTTTCTCTAGCTTCCTTGAGTGCAATTTCTAGTTTATGTACAAAGTCTGCTTTACTTTGAGCAGATTGCGATTCTTCAACGTTTGCTCCTACAGAAGTTCCAGACCGTCGCTTCGCTCCAATTCAAAATGCAAAATGTAAAATGCAAAATTAAGAATTATTTTTTTGAATTTTTAATTTTGCATTTTGAATTCCCCAAAGAGGCTTTTTCATCTAATACTTTGCACAATTTCACTATTCTAATAGAAAAATTAAATGTCCTATTCGTAATATCTACTTTTTGACTCATTACTTTAATAATTTCTCTTATCTATTAGTATATAATTACTAGTTTTCATCAATTTTGAATTTTGAATTTTGAATTTTGAATTTTGAATTTTTAATTAGTTTGCACATGAATAATCCTCAATTGCAAATATCCTTTAGCATATTGGTTACGAAAATAACTCAGTATTAGAGAAAGTGGTGCAACTTCCATCTCCAGAGTTGAACCGGAGAGTTTCACACAGGGGAACTGAAATGGATCGGGGGTATACTGAACACCTTGGGGGTCATCTATCGTCAGTTGCCCACTCACAAAAACCAGATTGGAATTGTCAAACTGCTTGAGTGTGGCACCTAAGTCATTGTCGTCCAAGGTGAAGGATTTGATTTGGGTAAAAGCAACTCGGCTCTCATCGGCTGTGATTTGTTGAGTGATAATTTGAGCAGTGGAATCGGAACCAACTTTGTAAATTTTGCCATCGGGGGATTGAACAATAAAACCCGTGGCATGGTCAGTGATAATTGTGAAGTCGCCTTTGATGGGGGAGTTATCCAGACTCCTCACCCCTTGAATGTGGGCAACAATCAAGTGATCTGAACCCTTGTGTCGATAAATGTCCTCAACTCCAGATGGGGAAGCGATCAAACGATTGAATTCGGTCAACAGACCACCATGAATATTGATGTTGAAGCTGATAATTGCAACTGCCACGACGACAATCAGCAATCCATATTCAGCCGCACTACCTGTTGTGAGCCGAAATTTGCGATTGCCAGGACACACACAGCGTGCAGGAGAAGGCCAAAACATCTCCACCCCAGATTTGGTGAAAACATCAATCAGCCAGCCAAAGAAATAGCCAATACAGACAGCATGAGCCAAGGGCAAGAATTGACCACCACTGAAATAGGCACAGCCATAAAAAACGACACAGACAACAGCGGAAGCAACCAAACTATGAGTACAGCTGCGGTGGGGGAATCGTTGCTCCAGCCAGTGACTCACCCAAGGAAAAGTCCTGCCTGCAACACTAGTGGAAATATCAACATCTGGAAGCAGTCCAGCCACAGCACCAATGAGTAGCAATCCAGGATTGGCTGTTTCCAGTAACAGACTGGTGGCTGTCGCCGAAACGACCATATGAGTCCAACTCATCATGACTGTATCCTCCTGCTTTCTTGTGGTAAGTTGTATAGCAAGCGAGACACGCCCAAGAAAATGGCTGCACCAATGCCGCTGAAGATATAGAGAGCGTGATTATTCGTCCCCAATCCCACAAAACGCAAAACCATAAACCCAACACCCACCAGCACAATCAATGGTGTGACATCCAAATAGCGGTTATGATCTGCCCCCTCGACTTCCAAGCCCAGATATTCCTCATCAATGGCCTTTTGTGCCAACATGGGATTACCGCCAGCACGCTCCTGAAGACGGGCTAAGTCAGAATTGAATAGAGAAAGTCCTCTGTCCAAGGCTGCTTGTTCCATAATTTCGCGAATGGCGTATTCGCTTAAGCCAGACAATTCAATACGTGGAATCGAGATAAAGACATCGGTTTTTGGTGGATTGGTAGCAAGCAAGAGCATTGGTACCCCTTGCTTACGCAGATGCTTGAGCCACAGGCGAAAATGACTAGGGCATTTGTTGCAGTCGTCAATCACAATAAACGCTGTCGTCTGAGCTAGATAAGATTCAATAGCTGTTTTCAATTGCTCGGTGGTTAACCATTTCCCCTCTAAATCTTGAGTCTCCACCCCTATTTGTTCGGCAACTTCTTTAAGCATTTGCTTAATTGAGGAGGGTTCCACAAAGGCAACAACAAACCCATCATTTTGTAATGCCTCAACCACAGCATTTGCCAAAACAGATTTCCCACTCCCCTCTTCCCCCACCACCAAAATTGCCCGATCCGCCAACAGCGAAGCCACAATCCTCCTGAGTTCAGCCTGCCGATACAACCGAAACAAAGACCCAGAAGACTTCACACCCCCACCCCCTCCCTTCTCTGCCTCTACCTTTAGTTCCTCAACCTCCCCTATCCCCCCTGTCTCCCTTGTCCCCCCCATCTCCCCATACCGCGACAACAATATATAGGCACTCAAACACACCGTTGCCACCAGCGATGGCAAACTCAGCCCATTAGCCGCCGCGATCGCACTCGTCAAAACCATCAAGCCCAAATCAAACCAATCATAACGCCAACCCCCCTTGTCCTCCTCGTCCCCCTTGTCCACGCCAGTTGCTTCAAGTCGGCAGAGCCGCCCAACGCACTGGCTCCCCTTGTCCCCCCTGTCCTCCTTGTCCCCCCTATCCCCCTTGTCCCCTCCTTCCCCAGCCGATGCTACAGACTCGCCAACACCGCCTGGGCTAGTGCGTTTGGGTCGTAGTATCCACGATGAGACAAGGGAGTGGACATGGCTGCCATCTCTTCTTGTTCAATCTCCAGCCGAATTTCAGGGGGCAATAAATCTGGGTTTTCCTGCATGGCTCGTGCTATTTGAATCTCAGCT
>JAJPJF010000085.1 GCA_021324415.1 Nostocales cyanobacterium Centralia_MAG_434 | reverse complement strand
TCTTCCGAGACCACTCAAATGATAAAAGTTCCTCTTCTTTTATTTGAGCGTTTGAGAGATATTGCTGTTTACGCTGCTTGATTGAATCAAAAATGGATAAAGTCGAGCTAATATTGCCTAGCTAAAGTTCACATCCTCAATATCAGTGCCCTGTAGTCCCTATGACAAACTTGTGAGGCAAGAGTTGAGTTCTTCTAGAGAAAACGAGACTGGGAGAAAAAAATGATTGGTAAAAATACTCAGATTTTTCTCACAATTGTTGATTAGGGTATTAATGTGTTTTGACGCAATTTGAAAGTACGTTTCACTTTTTGCTGTGAAAAACCCCACTGAGCAATTGTGGGGTTTTTCTTATGAGCATAATGACCAGAGCTAAAGTCTACTTGGGTGGATTTGGTGGCGTTTGTTCAGAATTGACTTCTGCTGGAGGAGCCAGATCAGCATCAGGTGCGATTTCTTCAACAGGAATAGGTGTATGAGTCTCTGTATCTGCTTGTGCAGCCTCTACCAATTCTGGAGATGGGGGGTGTGGAGGAATTGGCTGTGGGACACTCTCGGGTATTGACTCAGTTGGTTGTTCTGATGTGGAAGTAGGCTCGGTAATCACTTCGGGAGCAGAAGGGGTTACCTGCGGTTGAGGAGTAGGTGTTTTTTTACTCACCGTTTGTTGCACCCGATTTTTGGCACCACTGAAAATGTTACCGAGACTATTTTGCAGCTGCGCCAGCCTTTCCTGAAGTGACAACTTCGTAACTTGCTGTTGAAGATTGGTTTTTACCTCTTCAGCACTGGGAATTTGGGTCTGTTGAACCTTTGGAGTCAGTTGCTGACGTAATGAAAGTGTTTGCCAGCCAAACCAATACAAAAGAGCGACACTAGCCACATGACCTAGCAAAAGTCCTCCAGTTATGCGCTGTGCAAACACCCATAGTACCAAGGCGTAGAATAACCCCACGCCACTCCAAATAAAGTCATTCTTGCGGTGGATCTCCGGGAAAAAGAAAGCTGCTAAATAAATTGCTATGCTACCAAGACCGATCGCCAAAGCCAGGACATATGCCAGCATGTGGTTACTCCTTACGGTGTCACGTGACTAGATACTTCAATTTTGCAAATTTTGCCAGATAATAGTTCACTTAGATACAAATTAAAATTAATTCTCTGTGTAGAGTGTGTATTTTTACTGTGTAATATGAACTCTTAATGTCTTCTTTAGGGGAGAAGTAAAAATCTCGCACTACCCTTAAAGATAAAAGGATCTGCAAGAGTTAGCCAAGAAAACTTATGACACAGCAAAGCTTTGGTGTGATTGGGTTAGCCGTTATGGGTGAAAACCTCGCTCTCAATGTTGAGCGCAATGGCTTCCCAATCGCCGTTTACAACCGCTCGCGCGATAAAACTGACGTTTTCATGGCAGAGCGTGCTCAGGGAAGAAACGTCAAAGCCGCTTATTCTCTAGAAGAATTTGTTGCAGCCTTGGAACGTCCCCGCAAAATTTTGATCATGGTAAAAGCTGGTTCACCAGTAGATGTGGTGATCGATCAGTTGAGACCTTTGCTCAATGAGGGTGACATCATTATTGACGGTGGCAACTCTTTATTTGAAGATACGGAACGTCGTACCCGTGAATTAGAACCACAGGGTTTTCGCTTTATTGGTATGGGTGTCAGTGGCGGTGAAGAAGGAGCACTGAATGGTCCATCAATAATGCCTGGTGGAACAAAAAGCTCTTACCAATATTTAGAGCCAATTTTGACAAAAATTGCAGCCCAAGTGGATGATGGTCCTTGCGTGACTTATATTGGTCCTGGTGGTGCAGGTCATTACGTCAAAATGGTACACAACGGTATTGAGTATGGCGATATGCAGCTTATTGCTGAAGCATACGACTTACTGAAAAATGCTGTTGGACTTGACCATAACCAGCTACATGAAGTTTTTGCTGAATGGAACACCACTGACGAACTCAATTCGTTTTTGATTGAAATTACAGCAAATATCTTCCCCTACATTGACCCAGACACAAATCTCCCCTTGGTTGATTTGATAGTAGACGCAGCAGGTCAAAAAGGAACCGGACGCTGGACAGTACAAAGCGCCCTAGAATTAGGGGTTTCTATTCCAACAATCATAGCGGCTGTGAATGCCCGGATCATATCTTCTTATAGGCAAGAGCGGGTTGCAGCATCTAAGATTCTCACCGGTCCCACGGGCAAATATGAGGGAGATACCAAAGAATTTATCAATAAGGTAAGAGATGCCCTCTATTGCTCGAAGATCTGTTCTTATGCTCAGGGAATGGCACTGTTAGCTACGGCGTCTAAAACGTATAACTACGAACTAAATCTGAGCGAAATGGCTCGGATTTGGAAGGGTGGCTGTATTATTCGAGCCGGATTTTTGAATAAGATTAAAAACGCTTTTAAACAAAATCCAGCTTTGCCTAACCTTCTTTTAGCTCCTGAATTTAAGCAGACAATTCTTGACAGGCAATCGGCTTGGCGTGATGTGTTGGTAACAGCTGCAAAACTGGGAATCCCAGTACCAGCATTTAGTGCATCTTTAGACTACTTTGATAGCTATCGGCGCGATCGCTTGCCTCAAAACCTGACTCAAGCCCAACGCGACTACTTCGGGGCGCATACCTACGAGCGGATTGACAAGCCTGGCGTCTTCCATACTGAATGGACACCAATCGCTGAGAAAACGGTGTAAACTTCATTGCCGGAACAGTTACAGGCTACAAAACTAACTACACCCTCAACTTCTAAGACAGGGTAGGAAATTTTAGCTTGGAATTTGACAGGCGGCTCTGAGTTTTAGAGCCGCTTTTTTCTCACTATTGGTCTGTCCCATTAATTTTTTGATACTTATAATTTAAAAGATTAAGTTTTATAAAACTAATGTTTCCAGCTTTGCTTGTACTTCTTCTAGTAAATCTTGTGCAATAGTTTCAACAAATTCTACTTTTCTAGCTTTCCAATCTAGTGTTTTAATTTGATCGGCTAGCACAACCCCTCTTGTTTTCATTCCCTCAATAAGGGGAACTTCAAACCTAAGCCCCTTTGATTTGGTAGTGATGGGACAAGCTAAAACTAAAGAAGCCATTTGATTGTATTTAATTGGAGATATGACAAGAACAGGGCAATAGCCAGTTTGCTCACGCCCTTGTTGTTGTAATTCGCTATTTAGTGTTCTAGCAATATCATCAAATGACATTCCAGAATTATGGAGGGTAAATACACGTCGAATTGATTCAGCAGTGAACTGTTGTGCAGAACCAAACTCTAATTTTACAATGTCTCCTCTATCGGGGAAGTAAGACGGCTTTACTACCAAGCTTCATTCCCCACAGCGTCACCTGTTTCAAATTCTGGATGAAAATTATCAGGGGTCATCCCTTCCAGTAACTCATCAAGCGTATATTTTTTTCGTCTCTTTGGTGTAATTACTATACTGTTGCCTTCTACACTAATATTTATATCTGTCCCTTCAGTTACGTGTGCTTGTTCAGCTATTGATCTAGGAATCCTAACAGCTAAACTGTTCCCCCATTTAGCAACTACTGCTGTCATAGCCATCTCCAAAATGTTTTATTAGAGATCCACACGTCTAACTTTAGATTTCGTGGCAAAAATGCTCTAAATGGTTTTTTGTTTGACGTATCTACTTTGAAGATACATAGAAAAACAAAGGGTGTCAACAACTTTTGTGAAAAGTGAGTTTTTACAAGACACTATGATACGCTTAAGCAACCAGTATTCGACTCAAATAAGAGCGTAATTCTCCGATAAGGTCAATCGAACCCCGGAAGCCAATATACCAGTCAGGGCGAATCAGGTATAGACAGGGTTGCTCCACACCATATTTATCGTGTAAATATTCCAGGTGATCCACTAGTATGGAGCGTTGCGGTTGCTCCTCAGCGAGAGCAGTGGTAACATAATGTGCTTTCAGCGTCTGTGGATATTGGGTAGTGATTTGATCTGCTAGCTGTGTGAGCAGAGCTTCTATAGAAGAATTGGGCTTTTTACCAGAAAACAGCAATAAATTCCACTGTGTCCCATGTAGCACTTGGAATAGCCTGACAGTGGCACGGTCTGGTAGTCTGACCATGGTTGCATCAGGTGCGCGATCGCCTGCCTGTGGACCACGACTACCACTATGATCTTCACTGATAGAACTCTTGTGATACGAAATCTTGACTTCTTCGACAATATCTCTAATGCGATTCATTAATACATCAGTGCTAAATATGACCGAACCCAGCAATCGCAGTGCTAGTTCGGCAAAGTTGTTCGGTTCCACCATGACCCGGAAACCACTATCTGTTGTTTTCAAAAGCGCCTCAGCCACAGGTTGTCGCTCAGCATTGTATGTGTCTAGCAGGTGTGGTAGAGCAAACCCTCGAATGACGTAAGCAAGCTTCCAGCTCAAGTTAAAAGCATCCTGAATACCTGTGTTCATACCTTGTCCACCCACAGGCACATGGACATGACCTGCATCACCTGCTAAGAAGGCACGTTCCTCTCTAAAAGATGCAGCTTTGCGGTGCTGTGTGCGAAAGCGATTCAACCACTGTGGATCATATAGTTCTGATTGAGGATCGGCAATTTCTCGCACGATATCTTGCATTTCCTCTAAAGTAGGATCGCTCCTGTCTTGCGGGTTTTTGTCTGGGCGTGCACACAAAATGCGGTATAAGCCCTTGTCATTAAAGGGAAACAGTCCTAAAAAACGATCTTTGTTGATGAACATATACCCCTCGCCGACTGGGTAAGACCATCGAATATAAGCATCCGTTTGCACGAACTCCTGATTCTCATAACGCTCACCCTCAAATGGGATATTCAGTGTTTTGCGAACCATACTGCCTGAACCTTCCGCACTCACAACCCATTTTGCTTGGACAACCTCCAGATGACTATCTGGGTGGCGTAGTGTTACGGTTGCACAGTCGTCATCTTGTGTAAAGGTGATCGCCTCAACAGGACGTTCAATTTCTACACCTAGGTTTTTAAGGTGTGCAATTAACAGGCGCTCGGTGGTATTCTGTCCAATATCTCGAGGAACCGGATAGGGACTATCAACTCCCTCAATCATCAGTTGCCCTAACTTCTTGCCAAAGGCGTAAAACGTGGTCTTGCGAAATGGATAGCCATTCTGAAGCCAACCCTCCACTATCCCCATTGCTTCCAAGACTTCTAATGTACGTGCATGGACAATACTGGCGTGGGAGTGCTTAACAGGTTCTGAGCGCTTGTCAATAATTCGTACACTGACACCATAACGCGTTAGCTCTGCTGCAGTTACCATCCCAACAGGTCCAGCGCCAATAATGAGTACGTCTAACAAAGTAGAAGACATAAGGAAAGCTCTAGTGTAGATTCTGAAATCTACATTAGATCAAATTTGTACTAATTAGATCAAGCTTGATCTAATCTTTTTGTGATTGATTTATGATAGTTTTCTAAATCAGCTCGTAAGCGGTTCACTATTTCTGAGAAATTAAGTCGTTCGTCTTCAGACAAAGACTCAAATAGTTGTTTGTCTAAATCTTGTGCCTGCTTTGGCAGGACTTTCTGGAGTTGTTTGCCTTTAGGTGTTAGCCAAACTCTGAGAACACGTCGATCCTGTTGATCACACTGACGCTGGATATAACCCTGCTTTTCCATTAGAGGGAGTGCAACTGTCAAGTTACCACTAAGTTGCTGCAGTTGTTTGCTAATCTGTAAAGTTGGTAATCCATCCTCTAGCCATAGACAGCAGAGTACTCCCCACTGTAGTGGCGTTAATCCATACGGATCAAGAATTTCCTGAAAACGGCGCTCGATCAGCTGGCTTAATAGCTTTAAACGATATCCCAATGCATTCGGTGGCAGGATATCTTGATACTGTGTGTAAAACTCATTGCTGCTTTGAGCCATGAATTGTCAGTCTTAAACTTATTGGATTTTGATCATAATAATTTCTGAATTCAATTGTGTCAGTCTTAGAGGATGTTTTATCTCTTAGGCAATGAATTTTTGGGGCCACTCGTCTACTTTCTGCTTTAGCAGAGCGTTTAGGATACAATTAGAGTCAAGCAGAGCGCGTAACAGGATGTCAACAAAAACAGTCAACTGTTTTGGTGTAGCCGGAGTTTCTAAAGCAGGCAAATATGCATACTGTAATTACACCTGAAAGAATCGAGTTGCCACCTGGCACAGTTGTTAAAATGTTGGGATCTTGGCAAGATTATCAATTACTAAGTCAGCAACTTGGAGATCGCTGCTCGCCTCGCATTAAGTATCGACCTGGAGAGATTTTGTTAATGGCACCGCTACCAGAGCATGGGAGAGATGCGAGCTTGCTGGCAGATATTGCTAAGGTTTTGCTGGATCATTTAGAGCAAAAATATGACTCATTTACGCCCATCACCATGAATTTGCCTCAAGTTAGTGGCATTGAGCCTGACTTTTGCTTTTATATTGAAAACTGGAGATCCGTAGTAGGCAAGAACCGTATCGACTGGCTCAATGATCCTCCACCTGATTTAGTCATTGAGGTAGACGTTACTAGCTATACCAGTCTTGATGATTATCTTCCTTATAAAGTCCCAGAGGTTTGGCTGTTAAAGAATAAGCAGCTATTGGTTTATAAATTGCAGGGTGAAAATTACGTAATTACAGAAAGTAGCTATTTTCCTAATGTAAGAGAAATTGTGGAGCAATGCCTCCAAATTGCAAATGAACAAACAACTAGTGAGGCGATTCGCTGGTTAAGGAACTTTTTGCGTAGCAATTATCCTGTCTTATAGCGATATCACGGTTTCAGCAGATTGGGCACTTAAGGTGTAAATAAATAGGTAGTTTGCATAGTAATGATAAATTGACTTTTAAAACATCCTATTAGCTTGCAGAAGGTTTTTCTGGAAAGTTATTACTACCAAGGTAGTGAGCTTTTAATTCTTCTAACTCTTCATCTATTGTTTTGTAATTGGCAGGTTGAGGTTTTGGTAATGGAATTTGAGTGTTAGTGTTGCTTTTGGGTTGACCACCTTTGAGAAATATTGTTTTCATTTCCTCTAATTCTTGATCAATGGGGTCAGTGGCTTTAGCTTTGGTAACAGAGGCGGGTGTGGTGATTGGGGGTGATATTGCTGGTGGTTTGAACTTTAAGTCTTGGAAGACTTCATCCACGGTTTGATAGCGTTGAATAACGGCAGATTCTAGCATTTTGTCTAGGATGGAACTTAACTTTTGGCTCACAGGCGTTTTTAAGTACTGTTGCCAAATCCAAGTACTTTTGTAAATATCGTGTAAGTCAAACGGCGATCGCTGAGTTAATAGATGAATGCAAGTCACACCTAAGCTGTAAATATCACTGGCAAAGACAGCTTTTCCTTTGATTTGTTCAGGTGCAACATATTCTGGACTACCAATGATTGTACCAACGCTGTTTAAAGCAGTGTAGGTGGCAATTTTGGCAGCACCAAAATCGACGAGAACTAGATTCCCACCTGGGTGACTCTCAATATGGGGAGGTGTTAGTGGGGGCGATCGACGAATAATATTTTCTGGTTTAATATCTCGGTGAATGACTTGTTTTTTGTGGCAAAATTGCAATACTGGCAATAAATCATTGAGTAAGTGCCAAATTTGAGTTTCGCTGAAAGCACCGTTTTTTGCCAATTCTTGCTCTAAGTTTTGCCCATCAATAAATTCTTGTACCAGATACTGTCTACTATCTTGAGTAAAGTATGCAAGCAATTCAGGAATTTGTGAGTGTTTGCCCAACTCATCTAAGCGTACCGCCTCTTGGGTAAATAGCTCTTCTGCTTTTTGTAAAGTCTGCGTGCCTTGAGCTTGGGGATAAAATTGCTTGATCACGCACTGCGGTTTGGATGGTTTGTCTTCATCTACAGCCAAGAATGTTCTACCAAAACCACCTTGTCCGATAGGTTTAACAGCACGGTAGCGTTCTTTAAGGAGTAGCTTGGAACCACAAGTCAAGCAAAACTTTTCATTACTGGTGTTCTGGGGATTGGGACAGCTAGGATTGAGGCAATAGCTCATGTTGAGAACTTGGAGATATCTGTCTCTATTTTGCCTTGCTATTAACAGATATTGAGCCATTAAGTTTTGTAAAGCAAACTACACTTATGACAACTTTAGTTGGGCTCTGGTATTTAGTTACTCCATCATTTCATTGAGGGTGATATAGTTTACGCTCTAGATTCACACTCTAGATTCTCAAGACTTATTAAGCCTCAGAATGTTCTTAGAATTTATAGCTAGTTTGTTATTTCGTATAGGGTGATACAGTCCACATTCTGGCGTCTCAAGAGCTATAACGCCTCAGAATGATCTTAGAATTGATAGCTAGCATGTTAAAAATTTTTGGGAGAAAACTCCCATTTTCTAACTTAGAACTGTTTATGTAGAGAAATATATATTTCTCTAATCCTTGTACATGCCTTCAGATAAAACCTGAACATAAGTAACTCTTGAAAGCTGAAGAGAACTGAAAAAGAGTTGAGGAAATGTCATGAGTTATTATGATTACGACGATCATTTTTGGTCTCCTAGAGAAGTTTGTTGTCAATCACCGCAACAAGTTCAGAAAAAAAACTTTTTGAAACGTTGGATAGTAATAGCAATTCCAGTAATCGTACTATTTAGTATTTCAATTGTTTTTTTATTAAAACAGAATGATAACAATAAAGAAAATGATTTTAACTATAGTGCTCTTGAGAAGATTGTAATTCTGTCACGACTCAAAAATTAAGAATTTGATATTTTCTGAGTGATTATCATAATAAAAAGCTTGTTCTTGGCATATTGCATCTAGAGCAGAATTTACTTCATCAACTAGGCATTGTATATCAAACTCTGGGATTGGGAGTACAGACAGACCATCACGAGTGGGTTGATTCATACTATGAGTGAAGATATTAGGACTAGTCATAAACTATAATCTTAATGTCTTTTTTTAGAGTTAGGCGAAAGTGTAGCTTTCGCTGGGCCTACTCCTAATTTATTAACTATGTCATTAATCTCCTGATACGCTTTATCAATTTCCTGATACACTTTATCTACGTCAGTAATGCCACCTACAATCTTCTCCTCTTGCTGCTCAGATAACTTGGTCAGCAATTCATTTTCTAGAATTTGAACTGGTATGCTTTTGATCTTCATGAAAAAGAAAATGCTAATTGAACATTTGAGAAAGTCAATTGCGGCGTTTGTTGAAATTCACTAGCTATTGACCCTTGCCATATCCAATAATTGCAATAAGCTCGAGATTTGTCAGTCGGATAAGTTCGGGAGTAAGTTCTGACTAAGTTTAAGAGTAAGTTCGGCAGTAAGGTCGGAAAAAGTCGGATTTAGCCGTACGGTGTAAAAATAATATGGTGTATCTTCACCTGTGAAAAGTAAAACCCCACCAAAGCTAGTGGGGTAATTATGGTTTAATCCTGATTTCGACAACATTTAAATAGATTAAATATGAATTGTGAGGAAATTATGAGCATTTTTACTACCGATATGTTGCAATCCTCAATTACTCGTGAGCAAAGAAAATCCCGATTTCTCTAAGAAACCAGGATTTGAATTGCGATATTACATAATTTATTGGGTCTTACAGGTTGTCAACTCTAGCCTCAATAACATCTTGAGTAGCTGTAGGGACATTAGAAAGGAAGTTATAGCCAGTTAGGGATTCAATAGAATCCACACTAACTCTGTAGCTTTTCCAATCATCATTGCGTATCCCTTGAGAGTTGGGCATATTGACAGCGATGACCCGTGTACTTGTGGTCACGCCGCTTACACCAGAACCTGGAGTATCTAATACAACGATAACTTTCCAGGTTCTTGCCGGAACTTGAACTTTTCCACCAGCGATGGTGTTTGCAGTTCCATTCGACCCGGTACCACCAACACCATATCCACCAGAGATGATGTAGAGTTCTTTCCCTTGACCAACTAAATCTCGACTGTAGTTTTCTAAATTAGCCCATGGTCCCTGATTGTTATCAGGTGCTTGAGGGATCATGTTGGTCATTAAGAATGTTGCAGAGTTATCTGTAACTGTATCAGTCCGGTCTCCTGAAGGACACATGTGTCCTCTGTCGAAACCACTACCTTGGTAATCTGTTGCCTGAACTTGGTACCAACCAGAGGGTAACGTTGTATCAGCACGAAAGTCATCTTGACGTGGAGTACTACCTAGCCAGCTGCTGTTTAACTGCCAGCTTACCCAATTTGGAATCCTTGTAGTGTTATTGTATGATGAGGCATATTGTGGTTTCAGCAGTAAGTAGTTATTAGGTGAAGCTACATCAGTGACAGCATTTGTGGGATTTCCCATTGTGAGATGAACACTACTATTACCTCCACCACTGGAAGTACCGTAGTCAGTGATTGTAATGTCATCGAAATTAGTTCTGTTTGAACTACCATCTGTCTTACGAATTTCACAGCGAACTGTACCAGAAATATTCGGAGTGAAATTTGCTGTTTGAAGTGAGGTAGAACTTGTTGTAATTGTTGAACCAATTTGGAACCACGAAGTTCCGCTACTTGTCGAACACCATAATTGCCAAGTAGTGTTACTATCAGAACCAAACTTGGCATGTTTAATGCTAACTGTACCAGCACCAGTGGTACGATCAAACTCCATTGTTACTCTACCAGAATTTCGGACTCGAGCAGAGTAAGCCCCATCTTTGGCATCGCTAGCAAGATTGCCAATCAGCGCATCATTTAAATTCCAAATACCTGTACTAAGCGTGACATCCGCAGCAGCATAACTAGTTTTGGAGCCTGATTCGAAGCCTTCAGTTATGCTAGTACCATTTGCACTGAAGAGTGTGTTTAAAGTAATTAACGAAATTACTGTTAAACCGACTAACCAACTATAGCTACGAAAGATTCTACGAATGACATGGTGTAGAGCAGACAGAAGATTATTGATGTGCATTCATCAAAATTTGCCTAAGCAAATATTTAATTACTCACACAGTATTATGTAGCGATCGCTACTGAATCTAGTACTCCAGATTACATGTTCATAGAAATACAAATAAAAGAATATTTATAAAATAAATCTATTTAATTAGCAACAATCAGATTAGAAGTTCAAAATAGTGGTCTGGTGCATTATTTTTGGGGTTCGTAGTGAGCACTAAAGTGCCTACAACAATCAAAGCAGAAAGCCCACTTCTTTTAGATGTGGGACTAAAAACTTTCTTTGACAACCCCTTAAAATTTATAGAACAGACTACTAGAATACAAGAAGTCAAGTATTAATAGTTATTTTTAAGTCATAAAATATACTAACTTTATTCCTTGCGATACTGTATTTATAATCCTTGTTGCGTTCCAAAAAACTTAGTATGGCATTCAGTGATCAGGTATTTCCACCTCTAGACTAAAATGTAGTGGCAAATTAACAGCTTATACCTTAGGAAGCTAAAACAATCGTTGCCTCTAGGCTATAAAGTAGTCTAGATGTGACAATGATGTTGTGGAAAAATTAATTTGTATGACAAGCTACCAATCTGAACAAAAAACAGTGGCAAACGAATCGGTATCGAATGACGAACTTATCAATGAGTTGACCCAAGAAACAACGGGTGTCAACCACATAGAGGTGATTGAAAACGTTATCGACACTCTCGAACAAGATGACAGCGCAATGGTGAGTCATCCTCCAGAGGGTGGTTATCTGTGGAAGTTTAAGTACGGTAGTGTGGAGGTGTTTGTCCAACTGACTGGTACAACAGATGAAGATACCTTAACTGTTTGGTCTGCAGTGCTAAAATTACCTGCCAAAGATGAACCTAGGTTGATGCGCAAGCTTTTGGAAATGAACTGCTCTAGTACCTTTGAAGCCCGTTTTGGCATAATTGGAGGTCAGGTAGTTGTGATATCGATACGTACCCTAGCAGAACTGTCTCCTAGCGAAGTTTCTCGCTTAATTACAATTGTGGCAACCATCGCTGATAACAATGATGAGGTATTGCAAGCGGAGTTTGGTGCAGCTTGACTACTGTGTGGCGACTAATTTCGCTGTTAGAAGCTTCTGGAAAGGTGCAGATGGCGATTGACCATTGGTTGTTAGCACAGCATTCTTCTGGAAAGCAACCACCAACTCTACGGTTTTACACTTGGTCGCCACCTGCTATCTCCCTTGGCTATCATCAACACAAATACCCACAAAAGTGGCAGCATCTATATTGGCAAGGTCAAAAACTAGACTTGGTACGACGTCCTACAGGTGGACGAGCAGTATTGCACCAGGGTGATTTAACTTATGCCGTGGTGACATCTGGACTTACAGGTAATCGCATCCAAGCTTACCAAACAATTTGTGAGTTTTTGATTCAAGGGTGGCGATCGCTTGGCGTAGAATTGCACTATGGTCAGGCTGGCCGAGGTTATGTACATAACCCCAATTGTTTTGGCACTGCAACTGGTGCAGATCTAGTTTTACCGAATGGAAGCAAACTTATCGGTAGTGCTCAACTACGACGGAATAGCTCAATTTTGCAACATGGCTCTATCCGTTTGCAACCAGATCCAGAACTATTTGCTGAGGTATTTGGTGCGGAATTTTTCAAACCCGTGGAACTTCCCCAAAACCTCGGCACGGAAAATATTATTTCAGCTTTGATTGCTGCAGCTATTGATTGTTTTGATATTCAATTTGCTATACAACCACTCTCTAAGTCTGAATGGGAAGAAATTTTGGCACAACCAATTTTAGATCTTGATTAAGTGCCTAATTATATACCTTTAATAGCCTACTGTCTGCTTTTCTCTAATAGGGTTGTCTTAAAATAACCTGCTACAGCACACTCTTCAATTAGTTGCTGCAGGAATTGCCAAAGTTCTGGAACACCTGCTTCTATAGGACGCATCCGTTCCATAACCTGCTCCCAGACACGGCTAATTGGCATTGTGAATTCCCAATTAAAAGTTAGTAGTGGATTTAGCAACAATTCCAAGTTGCAAATTAGGTGGATAACTACCTTCTTCTTTAATTCGCTTGATTTCGGCATCAGTGATCCGCAACTTTAACTTTTGTGCTAGTGCTCTAACAATATCTCCCCGATCAATCACACCAGCTACAGCACCTGCGGGAGACAGCACGGTGATTCGAGGTAAGTGATCAATTTCCATCTTGTTAATCACCACAGCTAGAGAACTAGACTCACTCACTGTGGGAATTTCTGTCAGAGGATGCACAATACTTTCCAGTGTTTGGGTTTCCCATTCACTCCGTTCACAAGAGCGCAAATCCTCTACATCAACCAGACCTCGGTAACGTCCATCGGATTCGGCAAAATAAACCTGCGGGGAAGTTGAGTTCAATAAATAATAGTCGGCAAAAGAGCGCAAGGTCTGATTAGCATCGACAACACGAAAGTCACGGGTCATAGCATCAGAGGCGACTAGCTGAAGCAAGCTTTCTTGTAAAAGAGTCACGCGATCATAGCTGGTGGCGTTACGGACACCAAACCAACCCAACAAAGCAATCCATAACCCAGTGACCAATTCGCCTGTTAGGTAATCTACCAGTATACCTAAGGCGATCGCCGCATAACCTAAAATTTGTCCAACCTTTGCTGCTAAACGTACAGCTTGAAATCGGTTCCCTGTTGTTTTCCAAAGCGCTGCTTTTAGAACTTGTCCGCCATCTAAAGGTAAACCAGGAATCAAGTTAAAGAGCGCCAAAATCAAGTTAATTCTTGCCAAATCTCCGATCATCATCCTAGCGGGACTTGCATCAGGCAAAGTATTAGACAATAGTTTAAGCAAGACAAACAGTGCAATACTAACTGCAGGACCTGCGATCGCTACTTGAAATGCTTTTCCGGGAGTTTTCGATTCTTCTTCAATAGCAGCAATGCCACCAAACAGAAACAACGTAATCGAGTTGACTTTAATGCCTTGCGATCTCGCTACCAAACTATGACCCAACTCGTGTAACAAAACCGAACCAAATAGCAGCAGTGCCATAGTGATCCCACCACTCCAAGCTAGGACAAGCCCCCATGATTGGTAAGCTACTCCAAAGTTAAGGGTTGCCAATCCCAAAATGACGAACCACAAAGGGTCTAAAAACAGCGGAATTCCAAATAAAGACCCGATCTTCCAATTTGTTTGCATTGCATTGACCTAAAACTCTATGTTTCCAGCCACCCCAAAACAAGTTAAATAAGTTCTTTTTTATACATTTTTTTATCTTCCTCAACAACCTGTTGCTGTGATGGAAAGATTGACATTTGCTTTTTTGAGATGTCCTACTTTCTAGAATAGACAATTCTAGTGAATAAGCAAAAATCAAACTTGAAAGGATATTATGTTAAAGCCAAAAGTTTTATACCCCATGGAAAAATAGTGTAATTCTGCATCTAATTAACCCACACTCAACTCAGATTTTCCCCTAGAACTTAGGCTTAGCAATTTACTTAAAAATTAATAAATTATCCATTAATTTTTACAAATATTTAGTATAGAGACGCAACATATTACGTCTCTACAAAAACTTATATACTACCTATGTTAGTCAGCCCTAAAACAATGCCAGCACCAATCACATGACCAAAAGCCATTGCGCCGATAAATGCTGGAATACTTATGGGGAGTAGAGGTACTCTCGGACCTACTAAGGGTTTCTCAATTCTTGTAGCGATCAAAAGAGCTACAAGAGAACTAACACTGATGATGATTCCTACAGTGGGGGTCCATTCAGGTGTTGCAGGAACAGTAGATTGGACCGCCAATAGTATTGATGAAATCAAGATTTTGTCTCCTAATGTAGAATGATTAAGTGTAGACCTCAAAAATTATATATAAAATTCTTTGTAAAAAAACTCTAACTCCTTGAAATATTTTACACTCAGGTTATGGTCCTGATAAAAAGCTCTCAAGTTTCCATGCGAGTTAAAATTTGCGGAATCACTCAACCAGAACAAGGAAAAGCGATCGCCGCTTTTGGTGCGACTGCCTTGGGTTTTATTTGTGTTCCCACCTCACCCCGTTACGTTCAGATAGCACAAATTCAGGCAGTGGTAGAAAAATTACCAACAAAAATTGACAAAATTGGAGTTTTTGCCAATACAATTATAGAGCAAATCACTCAAACAGTGAATGATTCAGGATTGACTGGAGTTCAACTACATGGAGATGAATCCCCGGAATTTTGCCAGCAGCTACGCCAGTCTTTGCCCAATATAGAGATTATTAAAGCTTTCCGAATACGCGATTTTGAAGATCTTAATAAAGTAACTAACTATACAGCCTGGGTGGATACACTGTTGCTTGATGCTTATCATCCACAGCAACTGGGTGGTACAGGGAAAACTTTAAACTGGGATATGTTACAGCATTTTAGCTCCAGATCCCCTTGGTTTTTGGCAGGAGGACTAACACCAGATAATATTGTGGAAGCTCTCAGTCAAATTCATCCTACTGGCATTGATTTATCTAGTGGTGTTGAACATGCACCTGGAGATAAAGATCTAGGTAAAGTTGCCAGATTATTTGAAAGGCTAGCAGACTGGGAAAATGTCTGAATTGCAGGTCAATGTATTGCTACTAGGGAATTTTAGGCACTTACCAGTAAATGCAATCCTATTTGAGTAATAAATTGTCGGTTCTAGAGACCCGGTTTCTTAAAGAAACCGGGTCTCTCCTTGTTTGTAAACGATTTTAGATTGCTATAAGTCTCACACAGGCAAGTTATTTAATGTTTATTAAATAACAAATATCAAGCAAATACTTTATTTTAAATAAACCATTTAATTATACATTTAATAATTATTTTGTAAAGCAATTAAGTTTTATTTTTAACAAAATTTCCTTAATTTTTTTATAAATTTTTTCTGATAAGACGTCTCAGAAAATCAGGTATTTTCAACGATTTTTCTGAGAAATATCAAAGTTAAAAATAAGTAAGTTAACAAATTTAGAGTTTTAGCATAAGCGGTCAATCTAACTACAAGTGATGCTTGAGGGTGCATGCTAAATTGTGTTCTTTGGCAACTACGTCAATGGTGGTACATCAATCATGAAATCTCAACACCACAATATTAATGATTCTGTTTTGATGGAACTTTTTGCTGATATTCCTCCAGAAATAGTTGATACCTTTAATGAGGAGCAACTAAAGGCTATCAAAAAAGTCTTAATGTCACGTAGTTGGAATCGTCATTGTATAGACCTAAGATTTTCAATTCCTCTTCCAAGAATTGGGTTTTATCTCATGTTACTAGCTGGTTCAGAACGACGATCAAAAGAACGGCGATACGCTGAGAAAGTTGCGTATCCTTTTTGGAATTTTAGTAATATTGCTTTCTTAATAGGTTTTTTAATTATCCTATCAACTTCTACCATCATTACATTGCCTTTTGTGTTTTCTTCGCTTATTTCTTCCCTGAATTCCGTATCCACCTCATCAGCTCATCCCACATCAATTCCCTGGCTTGAAGATAAATTTAATTGTGAACATACTGGTAGAAAATGGAGCAAAGGACAATGCTGGGATTCTGAGCATAATCCTATGTTTTAACCAACTGACGATGTTTTTTGCGACTCAATTTGTCTAACGACTGTCAGTGCAGAATAACTCACCCCAGCTGTCCCTTCACCTGGGTGGGTTGAGTCTCCAACTAGCCAGAGATGCTTGATAGGTGTACGATTGGCAAAGCCAAACGGACCAAAAGTCGATAATCGTTGACCAATACCACCTACAATGCCGCGATCACGTGCTGTATAGCGCTCAAAAGTGCGGGGTGTTGCAGCTTCCACATGGATAATAGTTTCTGGTTTCAAGTAAAAGAATTTTGCTAGATGAGCGATCGCTTCATTTGTATAATGCTCTTTTAGTTCTTCATAGTCGTCAATACCCCACCACTTATCCAGATTAACAAAGGAAGATGCAATGATTGTTGCTTTTCCAGTTGGCGCACGACCATCTCCAGGACGACTTACAGAAACAAACAGAGAATTATTCTCACCCACAGGACCATTAGCATCGTACATGAACTGCAGATGAGGTGGACATCCCACAGGAATAGCACTTTCGTCTACACCCAAATACACGACAAATGCACCTGATGCAGGTGGTAGTTTTTGCACCCTCTGCTTATATCCATGAGGCGCTTTTTTACCCAACAATTGTACTAAGTTCTGGACTGTGACATTAGCTACAACATGATCTGCGTGTTCAGTCCACACTTCATCGGTTTTCTGATTGCGAATAACAACCCCAGTGACTTTGCCCTTTTCAACCTTGATAGATTCAACTGTATGACGCATCAACAACTTGCCGCCATCTCTTTCGAGAGCAGAAACTAAGCGATCGCTAAGTGTTTGCATACTACCTTGAAGATGAAATAATCCTTGTGGCAATTGCGATACACTCAATGCTGTTGCAGCATAAAGTAGCGCTGTTTCCTCTGCACTCACCTGAGAATACAACTTCAGTTGCAAGTCTAAAAACGTCTTCAGGCGAGAATCCTCTATAAGTCCATAGGCACGCAAAGCGTCTCCCACCGTAAACAAAGTGTAGGGTACAGTCACAAATGTACTGCTACGTATTGCCTTGGTTAGCTGCCACAAATCCCAAATGTTGCGTGGTGGTAAAACCGGATCACGCCCTTGAAATTCCCAGCTAGCTTTAAACAAAGCTGCAATCAACTCCCAGAAAGGCTCACTACCAGGGAACTGTCGAGAGCGTTCCTCCTGCCATTTTTGTGGATCGCGCCAAACATTAATTGGTGTATCCTCACCGGGAAGATACACTGCACAAGCTGGATCGCAAGGTGTTGCTTCTGGTAGGTCAATTTCCAATTCCGAGAAAATGCGGTGGTGAATACCCCCTGGCTCTAGTCCTGCGACTTGAGTTGCTCCTACATCAAATGTAAAGCCCTTACGTTTAAAAGTAGACGCACATCCCCCTGGAACAATGGCCTGATCCAAAATTAGGACACTATAACCCTTGTGGGCTAGTAATGCCCCTGCTGTGAGTCCACCAATTCCGGCACCAATGATGATGACGCGAGATCTAATGCTGCCAATACGATTACCTGGCATTGATGTTTATGAGATATTTCTTAATATTTTTAATTATATTTTAAAATATTTATGTCATGACATGTTGTGGATCTATTGCTTGTTGATCACGTCTTGCCCTCATGACTTTGTAAGATATAACAGGAATACGAGCTTCACTCTCAAAAACCAATGACTTCCACCCTGCAAACATTTCCTCGTCTCAATGCTCCAACTCGACATCGACTGCCAAATGGCTTGACGATAGTAGCAGAGCAAATGCCTATTGAAGCGGTAAACCTGAGTTTGTGGATTAACGCAGGCTCATCTGTAGAATCAGACGCAATTAACGGCATGGCTCATTTCCTAGAGCATATGATTTTTAAGGGAACTGATCTGCTAGCCAGTGGT
The DNA here is from genome assembly GCA_021324415.1 of Nostocales cyanobacterium Centralia_MAG_434. GTDB lineage: Bacteria > Cyanobacteriota > Cyanobacteriia > Cyanobacteriales > Nostocaceae > JAJPJF01. Next base: position 13,280 of record JAJPJF010000085.1, on the reverse strand, counting down.
GAGTTTGAACGAAGAATAGAAGAACGGGGTGCTGTTACCAATGCTGCCACCAGCCAAGACTATACTCATTACTACATTACAGCCGCTCCCAAAGATTTTGCTGAGCTTGCGCCATTACAAATCGATGTAGTCACTAATGCAACCATACCTGATGACGCCTTTGAACGAGAGCGATTGGTAATTCTAGAAGAAATCAGGCGTTCAGCTGATAATCCTCGTCGCCGGACTTTTCAACGAGCAATGGAAACCGCGTTTGATGAGCTACCCTATCGGCGTCCAGTCTTGGGACCAGAAGCAGTTATCTCTCAACTCCAACCCCAACAAATGCGAGATTTTCATGCTAACTGGTATCAACCAGACTGTATAACTGCTGTCGCTGTTGGTAATTTGCCGGTAGAAGAATTGATTGAAATTGTCACCAAGGGATTTGAACAAGCTAGTAATCAAAAGCAAGCTTGCATCATTCAACACTCAGCAAGGAACCCTGAACCTCCTTTCACTGAAATTGTTCGCAGGGAATTTATTGATGAAAGTCTGAAGCAAGCACGCTTGGTCATGCTTTGGAGAGTACCAGGTTTGCTCCAGCGGACTCAAACTTATGCATTAGATATATTGGCAGGAATTCTGGGACATGGGTGGACATCAAGGTTAGTGAGAGATTTGCGAGAAGAACAAGGTCTAGTTTCACACATCAGTGTCACCAACCTCACGCAACAATTACAGGGAACATTTTATATTTCAGCCCAGTGTGACGAGGAAAATATACCAGTTGTGGAAGCAGTGATCGCTCAACACATTCGCAAGCTACAAACAGAGATGGTTAAAGAAGTAGAAATTGCTCGTGTCAGGAAGCGAGTTGCTAATAAGTTTATTTTTAGCAATGAAACACCTAGCGATCGCGCCACTTTGTATGGCTACTATCAATCTTTAACAGGAGATCTGGAAAGGGCGCTGAATTACCCAGCACATATTCAAGCTCAAGAAGCCATCGATTTAATGCAAGCAGCACAAAATTATCTTTCAGGGGATAGTTATGGAGTTGTTGTTATTAAACCAGCGCCATGAAGAGTTAGGAGTTAGGAGTTAGGAGTTAGGAGTTAGGAATTATAAAGGTAAAATTATGCTACGTTTTTAGTGTTAGCCTATGCCCAACCTTAACAAAATGATCGTTTATTCTCCCCGACCTATTTAAATGCTTTGGACTGAAATTGACACTCATATTAGCCAAGTGACTGGCAAAAAATTTCAATCATCACAACGGCGATCAGTTGGTGGTGGGTGCATTAATCAAGGTTATGCTGTGTCGGATGAGCAGCGCACCTACTTTGTTAAGATCAACCAAGCAGTGCAAAGTAGCATGTTTCAGGCGGAGGCGTTGGGTTTACAACAAATCTTCCAAACAGCGACCATCCGTGTTCCTCAGCCTTTATGTTGGGGTACATCTGGTAATTCAAGCTACCTGGTGTTGGAATGGTTGGAAATGAATGGAGGTCAAGCCAAGTCTTGGGAAGAGATGGGACGCAGGTTAGCGGCGATGCACAAAGCAACCAGTGCTGAAGGTTTTGGTTGGGAGATGAACAATACGATTGGTTCTACACCTCAAATCAATACTTGGACAGCAGATTGGATTAAATTTTATTCTCAGTATCGGCTAGATTATCAATTTCGATTGGCAAGGCGAAGAGGTGGTCATTTTACTCAAGAGCAAGAGTTACTAGCGATTCTCCCAGAAATATTGACACACCAGCCACAACCCTCCTTGGTACATGGAGATTTGTGGGGAGGGAATGTAGGCCATAGTTTATCAGGAGAACCAATCATTTTTGATCCAGCAACTTATTTTGGCGATCGCGAAGTTGATATTGCTATGACTGAACTTTTCGGTGGCTTTCCAGCGACCTTTTATCAAGGCTACAACGAAGCTTGGCCCTTAGATGAGGGATATCAGCGAAGAAAAATCGTCTATAACCTTTATCATATTCTCAATCATTTCAATTTATTCGGTGGCAGTTATGCTAGTCAAGCGAATCGGATGATTGCTCAGATTTTGAGTTAAAAACTGATGAATTACGAAACTGCTCGCAAATTCCTCATTGATCAGACAATAACAAACAAAGAGCATCCAGATGCCTTTTTAATGCGTCTTAAACAGGGCAAACCACCTGTACCTGGTCAGATAACCTCAATATTATTAGCGCTAAAAGTGGTGTTTGCAAATCTAGAAGATGCTACTACCATAGATAGAGCATTGGCTTACGCATTACACCAGATCAGTATGAAGACGCAACAATTGTTTGCGGCTGGGCTGAAAGCAGGGGTTGAATGGCCACCTCTACTGAAAGAAGATTTACTGAGAATTGCGATCGCAACGGAAAGTATCTTTTCTGGCCAGTGGCAAAATATATATGACAGCTAGAGATTAGAGAACAGTCAAAAAACTCAGAATTTTCTCACAATGTAGGACTAGTATTTAGATGTTATTAAAACCCTGATAAAACATCATCGCCCCACTAAATTTTTAGTGGGGTTTTGCTTATGTAGCTTTGAAGTTTTATAGCAATTCGTGTAGGATCTTTGAAAATTAAAAGTCTCAGAATTCCGGTTTCTTGTTGGGGAAACTGGGATTCTTATTTTTCACGAATGCTTTAGGCTTGCTATACAAGCAAAGCTCCACTAAAAAAATTAGTGGAGCAGTTGTATTTATTATCAGGGTGTTAACAACACTTACACATGTTATTAATAAATTCTGAGGAAATTCTGAGGAACAACATTTCTCGGATGCAATGTAGTGAAGTAGAAAATCTTAGACTATGCTTAGCTTTTGAGTTTCAAAATCCAACGCTATTATTTAGCGCTTTCAGAAATATTGGTGGAGATAACTCAACATAAACTTGACTCAATGCCAGCTTCAACAGAATTTACTCAGAATTCATGACTAATATTTAAAAAAGCAGAGACTTTTGGAATTTACGGCTAAATTGTTTGAGTAACCCCACTAGATTATCTATGGGGTTTTATTTATCGGTTGATCAATTCTGCCTCCAGTTTATCCAGGTCAGTTTTAAGCAAAACTGTCATTTGACCAGTAAATGCTTTACCTTCTCTAGGTTGTGCCACTTCGATCCAATAGGCGTAGCGATCGCCTACACGTAACTCTCCCTGTAAAGCTTCTTTTATAGGAGTTTTTGCAAAACGAGCAGAGTTGACTGCACTTTGATTAGGATACTTATACACAACCTGAGCGTGATTATAGTCTTCATAGATATCTAATCCATAAATAATCCGTAAGGATTCTTGGAGACGCTCAAATGTCATGCCATTAATAGCATCATACATAGCAAGGCGTTCAGTACGAATTTTGCTACGATCATGAGTAAACTCAACTTTACCAGGTGGTAATACGGATGCTTGAAAACTGAATCTTTGTGCAGCAGTATCACTCTTTTGAATGAACAATTGCTCTCCACTAGCAGGACGAAGCGTAGGATTTGCTTGAATCCAAGTGCCTACTTCCTCAGTAGATTGTCCTGGTAAAGCGTAGACTGGATGATAAAGAGTTTCCAAAAAGCACCAAGAAATCAAGGAAAAATGCAAAATCAAAAGTTTTATGAGCATTTTCTCTTAAAGCTGACTAAGTAAGAGGGAGTCATTTATAGTTTTCCCTTTTCCGCTCAAAGAGATAATGCCATTTTTATGGGATCATCGCTACTTTGACGACCTTGCGATCTCTCATGTCACAGAACGCCTGTTCTAAATCCCTAAGAGGACGTTGATCGCTAATCACTAACTCGAATGGGATTTTCCGACTAGCAATAAGTGATAGTGCTTGCCTCACGTACTCAGGAGTGTTATGAAATACCCCTTTTAGAGTAAGTTCACTGTAGTGTAGTTGTTCTGTGTTAACAGTAATTGTCGTATCTCGTGGACAACCACCAAATAAATTCACAGTTCCACCAGGACGCGCACAAGCGATCGCTATTTCCCACACGCTTGGAACACCAGTGGCTTCAATCACCACATCAGCACCCCATCCTTGTGTAAGTTCTTTGACTACAGTGGGAATATCTGGTAGTTGATGATAATTAAACGTGCTTGTTGCGCCCAATTGTTCGCCAATTTTTAGCCTTTGCTCATTACCTCCAAACAGCGAGACTTCCACTGCTTGATCCTGGGCCAACTTTGCGACAAACATTAGCCCGATAGCTCCATCTCCCAATACGACCACACGGTCACCTGCTTTAATATTGGAACGAGCTACTCCATGTAACACACAAGCTAATGGTTCAGTCATTGCCGCCAATTCATAAGGCAATTCATTGGGAATTTGCAATAAATTTTGCTGCACAATTGCTGAGGGAATTTTTAGGTATTCGGCAAAAGTTCCGTTGTTCCATGTCAAATTAGGACAAAGCGAGTATTCTAGGCGTTGACAAAAAAAGCAATGGCCACATGGAGCTGAGTTATTAGCTACTACGCGATCGCCAACTTGCCAGCCTGTCACACCCTCTCCAACAGCTACAATCCGTCCCGACGATTCATGACCGAAAAGAGTAGGAGGTCGTAGCATCTTCGCATGACCGCCGCGACGCCACACTTTCAAGTCTGTGCCACAAGTCGTTGCTGCTCCTACTTGGATAACTACTTCACCAGTAGCAGGATTAGGGTCTGCAACTTCTTCTAATCGTAAATTTTCTTTCCCGTAAAGTAACGCTGCTAACACAGCTTTTGACCTACTTAAAGTTAGCTCCAACTGATTTTATCAGCTGGAACTGGGAACTTATTAAAATTTTATCAGTCGTGATTTTTATTAATCTAGGGGGAAACTGTCTGCTGAACAGTAGTGGCTGCTTTATTTTTTGCTTCCATACTAGGCAGATTATTAACGTTTAATAAGGGCACTTCTTGCCAGCAAGTTTTGCAGAACCAGTAGAGTTCACCGTGACGGACATGACGCAAAAGTGCGCTACCGCAACAGGGACAGTTGTTAGCTATCATACTCATACTGAAAGTCCTCCTTCAGAGAAATTCTTAATTTAAGACGGACTAAAAAAGTGATTGATTAAAGCTGTTTTTTTGCAGCATAGCAGTACCCATTTGAATTCATGCGGTCTTGAATTATTTTGTTATAAACAGCTTCATAGCCGTTAACCATTTGGGTAACACTGAACTTGTTTTTTACATACTCTCGGCAGGTTTGACGATCTAGTTTTAAAGCCAGTGGAATCATTGTTGCCATTTCTTCATAGCTTTGACAAATAAAACCTGACAAGTTTTGAGTGATCACCTCCGGTACAGAACCTAAATTTATCCCAATCACTGGTGTGCCAGTCGCCATCGATTCTATCATTACTAAACCAAAAGGTTCCTGCCAGGTGATCGGGAACAAAGTGACCGCAGCATTTCCCAGAAGTTCAGCTTTTTCGGCATGGCTGATTTCACCGAGATATTGAATTTGCTGACCATCTATATGAGGAGCAATCTCCTTATTAAAAAAGCCAGTCCATTCAACATCAAGTTTACCTGCCATCTTCAAGCACCAACCAGTTTGCTTAGCAATGGTAAGTGCATGCTGTGGTCCTTTATCTGGTGAAAAGCGTCCTAAAAAAGCCAAATATGGTGGCTCTTTGGGTTTGGCAACAAAAGGATAGTCTTCAACATTAATACCGTTATAAATGGTATCAATGTAATTGAGGTTTAATTGACGCTGGGTGTTGCTAATGCTAACGTAAGGTTGCTTTTGATGGTGGATAAATATGTTTTGGTTGTCTGTTGTAAACCTGCCATGAAGAGTGTGTACTGTAGGTGTTGATACTAAATTTGCTAAAGGTAATGCTGAAATACCAACATGAGAATGGATAATATCGAATTCCTCTGCTAGTTGATAAACTTTGCTAAGTTCCAGCATTTCGTATACTGCATACTCTTTGACATCTGGGTCTAAACGCAATGCACGTGGATAAACTGCTTCCAACTTAGCTAAAGTTTGCGAATCACCTGAGGCAAACAAGGTAACCTCATGACCTCGACGTACCAGTTCATCAGTCAAGTGACTCACGACTAGTTCTATTCCTCCATAAGTTGGAGGTGGAACTCGTTCCCATAATGGGGCTACTTGAGCAATCTTCATAGTTTTTTTGGTTCAGCAGGTAAAACAGCCCAACAATTAGGACTAACATCTGAGTTTAACGGAGTATTTATGCTCAACCCAGATTTTTTACTTTACCTTAATTCTCAACAAACAACAAAATTCGGTTAAACTATACCGGAATTTAGTCCCAATCTCATTTTTTACTAGCACTAAAAACTACCTCTTTAAAGTTAGAGTCTGCTAAGCTATTTTTTCATCTACCTTGGGGATCATTGAATTCAAAAGTTTTTGTAGTAAAAGCTACTATTTCCCTGAGTAGAATGAATTTTTTAGATAAGGAGTGATTTGTACTGCTTTTGATAGAAAACAACTGTATAGACAAACTATAGACAAAATTAATTGCGTTTTTACCTACAAATATCAACTAAATAACTAATAATTAACTAATGAAAATTGCTACTTGGAATATCAACTCGATTCGCACTCGCTTAGAACATGTTATCAATTGGTTGAAACAAAATCCAGTTGATGTCTTGTGCTTGCAAGAAACCAAAGTTGTAGATGCTGAGTTTCCCCAAACTCCTTTTGAGTTATTGGGCTATCACCTGTACTTATCAGGTCAAAAAGCTTATAACGGTGTTGCTCTGATCAGCCGTCAACCATTAAAAGAAGTCAGTGTTGGCTTCACAGGAATCTTGACAGGTATACAACCCGATTGGGATGAGCAAAAGCGCGTCATTACAGGTGTTATGAATGACGTCAGGATTGTCAATCTCTACGTCCCCAATGGTGCCTCTGTGGGAAGTGAAAAATACGCATACAAGCTACGTTGGTTGACAGTACTGCAAGAGTATTTGCGATCGCTCTTAGAATCGTCTACAGAAATATGTATGTGTGGTGACTTCAATATTGCTTTAGAAGCTAGAGACATACATGATAATGTCAATACTGAAAATCACATTATGGCATCTGAGCCAGAGCGCCAAGCTCTACGGGATATTCTCGCGTTAGGATTTGCCGATGTTTTTCGCAAATTTTCTACAGAAGGAGGACACTACAGTTGGTGGGACTACCGCGCTGCATCCTTCCGTCGTAATTTAGGTTGGCGGATTGATCATCACTACCTCACAAACAATCTTTATCAGCGTGCTAAAAGTTGCACGATTGATATCACACCCAGAAAGTTACCTCAACCTAGCGACCATGCGCCAGTCATTGTAGAATTTTAGATTTTAAATTTTAATTGGGAATGAAAGAAGACAATTAAATCCCTATGTATCTAGTTACAGGAGCAACCGGGGGAATTGGTCGCACAGTTGTGCGACTCTTACGAGAAAGGGAAATGCAGGTGCGGGCATTTGTTCGCCTAACGTCGCGTTATAGCGAGTTAGAACATCGAGGCGCTAGTATCTTCATCGGTGACTTGCGACGAGAAAAAGATATCCAGAAAGCTTGTCAGGATGTCCGATATATTATTAGTGCTCATGGTTCGGATAACGATAGCTTATCTTTAGACTACCGTGCCAATATTGAACTCATTGACTTTGCCAAGACAGTGGGAGTTGTAGAGCACTTTGTCTTCATTTCTGTATTAGGTGCAGATAGGGGATATGAGGATGCTCCCGTTTTCAAAGCCAAAAGAGCAGTAGAGCAATACTTGGAAGCTAGTGGTTTAAACTACACTATTTTACGCCCAGCTGGATTAGCATCGAACTTGCTCCCATTAGCAGAAAGGTTTCGAGAAACGGGATTGTATGTGCTCATTGGCGATCCGAAAAACCGTACTTCGATTATAAGTACAGATGATTTGGCAAGGATGGTTATAGATTCTGTAACTGTTGCAGCAGCGCGTAATCAAATTTTATCGGTCGGAGGACCGGAAATTTTGTTACGAGAAGATATTCCTCGAATTTTTAGCCATATCTTCAACAAAGAACCTGTAATCATTAATCCACCATTGTTTATTATTGATGGTTTACGAAGTGCATTAGGTTTCTTTAATCCTCAACAACAAAAAGTTTTAGGGACTTTTCGCACTTTACTTGCAAATGAGTTTTTCTGTACACCTCAGGAGATTGCTAACCTTGAAAGAATCTTTGATTTTAAATTAGAAACACTGGAAAATTTCCTCCGAAGATACCTAGCCGTATAAATGGAAAGAATCACAGAAGCAACAGGAGTAGAGGAGACAAGGGAGACAAGGGAGACAAGGAGGACAAGGAGGACAAGGAGGACAAGGGAAGGGTATGCCCTATGCACCATTCGCGATTCCCTACTCCCTACTCCCTACTCCCTACTCCCCACTCCCTACTCCCCACTCCCTACTCCCTACTCCCCACTCCCTACTCCCTACTCCCCACTCCCTACTCCTAACTCCCCTATGAAATTTTCCTTAACCGCAAACGCCACCCAAGCACGTCAGACAAAACAACGCTTCACTAGACCAGACGAAAAGCTTTCTTATGAATTAGGTAAGGCGGTACAAGAGTTACCAGCACCATACACTAGATTCTTGGCGGGAGCAATTAGCTTCGTAGTCTTTGGTGCGATCGCATGGGCGCAATTTTCTCAAGTAGATGAAGTAGCTACAGCATCAGGAGAGTTAATTGCCTCCACACAAGTACGACCTGTGACAGCGTTGGGAGGCGGAACAATTGTGGCAGTGAATGTGAAAGAAGGCGATCATGTTGTTAAAGGTCAAGTTCTCATACAACGAGATCCAGACTTGAAACAAGTCGATGTAAGTCGCTTAGCCCAATCAGCAAATTTGATTCAACAAGATATGCGGCGGTTGGATGCAGAACGTACAGGAGCTAAAACGACTGGAAGCCAACTACAGGATGAACTTTTGAATTCACGTCTGCGAGACTATCAAGCACATCTAGCCGCAGCTCAAGCCGAAGCAAATCGTCAACAGGCACTTATCAAGCAAGCTCAGGTACGCCTAACACGCTTGCAAGAAAATCTGGTCAATGCCAAAACCAGCCTAGCCAATGCCAAAACGAACTTGGTCAACGCCCAAAACATGAGCAGTCAAACTAACTCCAATCTGGCGTTTGCACAAAAAAGAGTAGAAAGCCTAAGTGTCTTAGTCAATTCTGGGGGATTTCCGCGGCTGGATTACTTAGATGCTCAAGAAAAATTGAATCGTGCAAATACCGATATTATTAAGGCCAAAGATGAAGTCATCAATGCCCAAAACAAGGTAACCGAGGCTCAAGACAAAGTCACATCTACAGAAAAAGATATTGCTGCTCAAATCCAAGAAATTCACCAGGCTCAACAAGCCTATCAAGCAGCACATGAGCAAGCAGAGCGTTTAACCTCTGAGCGCCAAAGTGAAATTTTGACCCAAATAAACAAGCGTAAAGAAGAATTTACCAATGTTTCAGGTCAGTTAGAACAGGCGAAAAAACAACAAGACTTAGAAACTATTAAAGCTCCAGTGTCTGGAACCATTTACAAAATCAAGGCAACTAAAGGACCAGTACAAGGGGGAGAAGAGTTGCTGTCTATTTTACCAACTGGACAAGAACTACAACTCGAGGTAAAAGTTCTTAACCGAGATATTGGATTTGTTCATGAAGGTCTTAAGGCGAAGGTAAAAATGGCAACTTTCCCCTTTCAAGAGTTTGGCACAGTAGATGGCGAAGTTGTGCAAGTTAGCCCTAATGCAGTGGTTGATAAGCAATTGGGCTTGGTTTTTCCTACAAGAATTAGGCTGAATAAACACTCAATTCAGGTCCGAGGCACAGAAGTTGCGTTTACCCCAGGGATGGCTGCTACTGGTGAAATTGTGACTCGTAAAAAGTCAATTTTAACTTTCATCATTGAACCTGTTACTCGTAGGTTTAGTGAAGCTTTTTCTGTGAGATAGTCATCGATTTCCTAATGGGTGCTTTGTTGGATGCTCAAAGCTCAACTAAGATTGCTATGATAGCGATGACATGGAGAAAGTATGATGTCTCACAAAAGCCACAGTACCTCTACACACATGCCCCAGAAGCAGTCAAAAAATGCGATCGCTTCTGTCAAGAGGACTAGACACAGGCAGTCAGAGATGTGGCATAGACAATTTAACATAGCACGCCTTGCCGTCAGAGTCGTGGTGACGATTTGTTTAACGTTGGGGGTGTTAGGTATCTTAGGAAGCACCGCCCCTGTGAGTCACGCTCAAGAAACAACAACACTCAATGCTAATGTCTATCACAGTCCTGACTGTAACTGTTGTGGTGGCTGGATGGACCACTTAAAAGCGCAGGGCTTTAAAATCAAAGACATTCTCACAGTTGATATAGATGCAGTTAAGCAAAAGTATAAAGTGCCGGATAATTTGACATCTTGCCATACAGCAATTGTTGATGGATATGTTATCGAAGGACACGTCCCTGCCAATGACATCAAACGACTCCTTCAACAAAAGCCAAATGTTGTCGGCTTATCTGTCCCGAACATGCCTGTAGGCACTCCTGGAATGGAGATGGGGAATAAAAAAGACCCATATACTGTGTTTTCCTTTGATAGTAAGAGCAAAGTTGCGGCATTCAACAAATATTCAGCTTCTTGAGGAATTTAGCATAGGCTGTGCTCCAAGGCTAGCTTGACCGTCCCCGACCACTACGGTCACAGGCGATCTCGTAATAACTATATGAATGCCACAAACACCATTGTGTGTCTGTGAACTACTTCGGTCTGAAAAGATCCGCCATAGCTCAAAGCTTGACACATTACCGCTTGTGTGTGAAAAAGTCTTAGTCTAAATAGCGATGGTCTTGGGATACAGAGAACGCGCTTGATTAGGGAGACGTTGAACTTGAGTACTTTTGCCAGTAAGTCGTGGACATATATTATCAGAGTTGGGATGAGAAATAATGTGAAGGTAATACTGTAACTCTTCTGGTGATGTATTCTGAACTTCCTGATAGTGATTGAAAGCTTCTAGTCCATCAAACTCATGAATAATGTCATACATACCAGGACAGTGAGCAAGGTAGACAATAAACTTGTAATCATTTGTGACAAGGTGAGTGTGATGAATGAATTTGTAGCTGTAGGTTGTCTTCATGGTACTAATTGTGCTTGGTGGAGACAGTAGAGAAAACGTTGAAGCAACTGAAACCTAGGCAGCATTGGGACCTTGCATATACATACATACACAAGTTAAAAGCTGTTAATAAGTGTTTAGAAACATGTACTAACAGCTTGATTAATTTACTGTTATTAAAGCTAAAGCGCTACCACCTTAAGAAAGAGATTATAATAACTTTATTAGTGATCATGTATACAGTCAAAGTTTTTCGTTTTTCTAAGATCCCATCACGACACTCTTATGAGTACCGTTGCTTGCTATGCTTTGAAGCAAGGTTAGTAATGATACTTTTGTGAACAAAAGGCCATATTAAGAAACAATAAGGAAAAAAATAATCTTGACATTCCCAACTTTATCTTTACCAACAGGATGTATTCTCCGTAGGGCATTATCTAACGATATTTGGTCAATTCGATGGTTGGTGCTATCAGCAAAACTTGATCCTACTCAATTACTTTGGCAACAATTTTGGGTCATTGAATGTGAGGGAAAATTAGTAGCTTGCGGACAATTGCGAAACTTCTCTGGTGCACAAGAACTTGGGAGTTTAGTTGTTGCACCAAATTGGAGAGGTCGTGGTTTGGGGTCGTTTTTAACACAACATCTGATTCGAATGGCAACCCAACCCCTTTACTTAGAATGTTTGGGTCAGCAACTAGCAGACTTTTACATCCACTTTGGCTTTGTGCCCATTTCTTTCGAAAATATACCTTCGTCTCTCAAGCACAAGTTTAGATTTTCTGATTTGGGAAAAAAGTTGCTTGGAGTCCCTGTAGTATTTATGGAATATCGTGCTGGCAGTTAGATTATGACAAATAACACACCTCAAGCAGGACAAAAAGCTCCCCAATTTTCAGCGACTGACCAAGATGGCAGTCAAGTACACTTAAGTGATTTTGTTGGTCAGTGGGTTGTCCTCTACTTCTATCCTAAAGATGACACTCCCGGTTGTACGGTAGAGGCTAAAGATTTTACTGAGCTTGATCTGGACTTTAAGAAATTAGGGGCTAAAGTATTAGGTATTAGTCCAGATTCACAAAAGTCTCATTGTAAGTTTATCAACAAACATAACTTGTCAATCACCCTATTAAGTGATCCTACACATTGTGTAGCTGAAGCTTACGGAGTGTGGCAGTTAAAAAAGTTTATGGGTAAAGAGTATATGGGTGTAGAGCGTTCAACCTTTCTCATTACACCCGACCAAACAATAACTTATACTTGGACAAAAGTCAAAGCGAAGGGTCATGCAATAGCAGTACTCACTAAATTACAGGAGTTGATATCTGCAATGTTATTTAACTGAGTATTTGTCTTCTTATTAAAGAGTTTAACCAATAATGAACAATGATAATGAAGTTTGTTGTATGATAATAACCTGAATTAGAAGTCAGGATTGTTGCTGGACTTTATCCAAGTACTCATGTTTTCTACCTATAAAATTATTAATTTGCTTGGACTGTTACTTGATATTTATAGCAGTTTAGCCAATAATTCCGCTTAGTCTAGCCTTATGAGGCAAACAATTAGAAATAACTCTTAGTTATTGTTGTTTTGTCAGCATATCAAGGCTATTGAGAGTTTGTGTATCCCAAAGATAGATATTAAACTAGAATCTGTTTATACTTTGTAAATAAAATAAGCAAGAGGAAAGATGACAAAAGCAACACCAACACTCCAAAAACTTAAGAACAAAGTGTATGCGCTCTTTGAGTGTGCATGGTGCAAATAAATTGCACCTGTTGAAATTTATGCTAATGGCATTTTCTTAAGTTAGATGTGCTGATGTATTAGCTCTACTCATTTGCTCATTTGTTTGAGATAACAAACAAATATTTTTGGTTGTTTTTGAGATCTGATTTATAAATCAGTGTGTTGGTAAATGCCTTTATTCCCCACACAAATCTGTGCAAGAGATTGGTTGATTTATGCTCTAAGAGTTTATGGATGAAGGTTGTCGTATTCTCATCCAATAAACATCTGTTCACTCATGAGGCAATATGTCAATCAAATAACGCAAGTTTTAGACAGGGTCAAATACCCTGAGCACCTCCAAATCTAAAGGCGTTGCCAGTTGTCCAGACCACGCAACGCCCCACACCTGAC
>JAJPJF010000267.1 GCA_021324415.1 Nostocales cyanobacterium Centralia_MAG_434 | reverse complement strand
TAAATAGGAGAGCGTTGACAATATTTTCTACGCCGCCTTCGTTGAAGTAGCGCCATACCTGATGAACGGTTTTTAATGGTAAGGTGGAGTGAGAAATTAAATCGGGATCAATGCCGTCGTCTCCTGGCATGACAATAAGCGTTTTCCCACCACGTTGGACAATTTCTTCTACCACTTCCAACCCATAACTCCAGTAGGAACGTCCTCCTAATAAGCGTAAAATAATAATTTGGGCTTGCTCCAAAACTTGTTCAGCATACATGTCAATACTGATTTGATGCTGCAATTGTAATAAATTAGCAACTCTAAATTTAGGAAATGTTTTGGGTAAATTGGAAGTGGCAGCTGCCAGAGTTTGAATATCAGTATCAGCGGCTGAAAGAAATATTAAAGATGCTGGAGTTTGTTCTAGAAAAATTACATCTTCCGATTGAGGATTCCATCCTCCTGATGTGGCATTTATACGATGCATAGTCTCCTACTACAATTTTAAACTGTTGGTTAGTATCGTACAGAAATTGTCCTTGTCCGCTCAGCAAATAGCTTTCTCACCAGATTTATAAACATGGTTGGTCTTTCTGATTTGAGCTTTTCGCGAACTTTGCCTAGTAGTCTATTTAATCAGCTTGGAGAGTTATTGGAACAGATGGCTCAAGCAATGGAAGATACAGCCTTGGTACTTACAGAGGCTGTACTGACACCAATTTATATCCCTGATGAGTGGCAAACAAAACGTTTTACTGTAATGGTTTCTGAGCAGTTTAGTGTGCTTTTAGTCGGAAACTTACAAGAAACTGAAATATCTGGAACACAGGAGAACGATATAGGTACAGGAGCATGGGAAAATCAAGAACTTTGGGAAGTCACGTCCTCTTTGTCTCCTGTAGACCTCTCTCCACTGCAAGTCAGGTTAACATTCAATTCTGAGGCAATTGCTTCCTTTGTGTCACAATTGAGAGACTTGTTTGGCAGCCATTCTAATACTCATCAGATACTGGATGCTCTAAGTAAAATTCCTAGTGCCAACGATGCTACGCTTCAAAGTAAATTTACGTTACTGGTATTGGAATATTTGCTACCAGAATCAAACAATGACGTAATAGCATCACTCTCGACCATCCCTGCTGTTTCTGTTTGTCAGCCAGTAGAAGATGCTTTACAAAAACAGATTGTCCAAGAAAGGTTGTTGAATCAAGTGACAACCCAAATCCGTAAAAGCCTCGATTTATCTGTAATTATGGCAACAGCACTTGTACAGGTGAGAGAGTTTCTGGACTTGGACAGATTAGTCATATATAAATTTGAGGGATCAACAAACAGTACTCCACATTTACCTGATATTCCAGAACAGGACTCAATCTCACAAGCAGGGTGTGTTGTTTATGAAGTCTTGGCGGGTAACGCCATTTCATCAGTCTTGAATTATCAGGAAGAAAATTGCTTGTTACCAACAAACCCATGCTGGGAAAAGTATCGTCAGGGCTTTACCTTAGCTGTTAATGATGTAGAAAAAACTTATGCCTTGGAAGAATGTCTGTTGAATTTTCTCAGGAAAAGCCATGTCCGAGCAAAATTTGTCGCGCCAATAGTCTTTGAGGAAAAACTTTGGGGGTTGCTGATTGCGCATCAGTGTAATACTCCATACGAATGGAAAGAAAGTGAAAAAAAGCTGCTAACGGCTGTCGCTGAACAATTGGCGATCGCTATTCACCAAGCTGATTTAATGCGATCGCTCACTCAAGAAAAACAAACTCTGGAACAAAGAGTTGTTGAACGGACAATGGCATTACACGATGCCTTAGTCGCGGCTGAAGCTGCTAGCCGTCTTAGAAGTGAATTTCTTGCCACTATCAGTCATGAGTTGCTGACGCCTTTAACTTGCGTGATTGGGATGTCTTCCACTTTGTTACGCTGGTCTTTCGGTGATTTGAACAAGCGGCAAAGAGGCTACTTGCAAACAATCCACGATAGTGGAGAACGTTTGTTAGGTATGATTCAAGATATTCTTGATCTCTCTCAAATAGAGGCTGGTAAAGCAGTTTTAAATATTTCAGAATTTTCCTTGACAAAAATAGCAGAAACTGCATTGAATGCATTGCTAGACAAAGCAATTATTGAACAAGTCAATGTCAAACTTGATCTTCAAATTAACCCACAGCGCGATCACTTTACCGCTGACGCAAGGCGAGTACAACAAATTCTACGAAATCTACTAAGCAATGCTATAAAGTTTACACCAGAAGGTGGCGATGTCATTTTGCGTCTTTGGGTTGAAGATGGCTCTGCTGTGTTTCAAGTAGAAGATACTGGTATTGGCATTCCTGAAGAGAAGTTGCCATTGCTGTTCGAGATCTTTCACCAACTTGATACCCCTTACCGTCGCCGCTATGGAGGTACAGGTTTAGGTTTAGCTTTGACTAAACAACTCGTAGAACTTCACCGGGGTCGCATTGAAGTAGAATCAACTGTTAGCGTTGGCTCAATTTTTACAGTTTGGATACCAAATCAGATCATGAGTATCCTCACAAAAAGAGAGTGAGGGAGTGAGGGAGTTAGAAAGCTAGGAAGTAGTTTACCCATGCCCCATGCCCCATGACGCCAGTTGCTTCAACGGAGGACACCTCCGCAACGCACTGGCTCCCCCATGCCCGACCTTAACACATAATCGTTTGTTCTCGCCGATCTTAAATACAAAAGACCAATGACTAATTACGATTCGATTCAACGTTTGCGTCACGGACTGATTGTGTCTTGTCAAGCGCCAGCTGATTCACCACTACATGAACCAATGGTGATTGCAGCAATGGCACAAGCTTCCGTAAATAATGGGGCGTTGGGAGTCAGAATAGATACACCGAATCACATCAATGCTGTGCGACAAAGATTAACAGTGCCAATTATTGGGCTGTGGAAACAAGTTTTACCTGAATATGAAGTCTACATTACACCACAGTTTCACCATGCCGATGCTGTTGCAAAAGCTGGAGCAGATATCATTGCTATAGATGCCACAACTAGAAATAGACCTGATGGTGAAACAATGGTAGAAATTATTGCCAGAATTCATCAGGAATTAGACAAACCCGTGATGGCAGATGTCGATACAATCGAGGCGGCGATCGCTGCTTGTGCTGCTGGTGCAGATATTGTCGGGACAACACTTTTTGGTTACACTGCCTCAACCAAGCATCTTTGTCCCCCTGGTTGGGATCTGCTGACTCAGATGGTAAAACAGCTAGACATTCCAGTCATTTGTGAAGGCGGTGTTTCTTCTCCTCAGATGGCTCGTCAAGCGCTTGATTTAGGAGCATATGCAGTTGTCGTTGGTACTGCGATCACTGGTATTGATTCTCTGGTAAGAGGGTATGTGGGGGAGTTGGGAGTTAGAAGTTAGGAATCAACAAAAATAAAAAACCTCAGCTGCATCGCTGAGGTTAAACGAGGAAGTCCAAATGTCGATGGGAGATTGTTGCTGGGTAGTGATTTGTGCTAGCTAGCAGCAAAAGCGACTAAAACTAAAGCACTCACAAATAATGCAGCCAAAGTACCCTGCACAAGGTATTTGCGCTGTTCCCAAATGGCAGGATATTCAGCAACGTAAACTTTGGGTTCAGTGGCGTAGTTGTTGAGAATACCGTCTTCGTTAACTGTGGTATACATAGTTCGTTTTTTTTGTGATGTTTATTAACTTATGTAAATAAATATAACAATAACGTTACAAAGCTGCAATAGGGCTTGACACGGAAAAATAAATAGTATCAATAATATCTTTTTATCAAAGCAGAGCCTGAAGCGTTGAGGCAAAGGATAGGACAAAGAACCCCGGTTTCTTTGAGCAACCGGGGTTCTAATTCTCATCAATAAAATTAATATCCAGCAACTAACTTCGTTTAAAAATGATCATTTCATCACCAACAACAGGGTTACGCGCTACTAGCTTGTCTTGAGAGTCAACAATATACAAATGGCTAAAATCTAGTTCTTTAGATCTTTGCAACATCTGTGCAGCCAGTTTGTCCTGTTCTGATTGCTTGAGCCTGAACCAATCGTCACTGATCCTAAGGGTGAGACTACTGGTGCTAAAGTTGGCTTGAATGGATTGTATGAGACCAGAGGCAAAGCGATCGCTAACTTCTGCCACTTGATTTTCTATTGCTGCAATCAGGTTTTGTTCTGGCGTCAATATTATAGGCGGTGTGGGTGCAGGAGTTGGCTCTGGTTCTTGTGGTGTGACTTCTGCAGTTGGTGGTGGAGTTTCTTCAACCAATGGTGGCTTGGCTTCCTCAATTGGTGGTGGAGTTTCTTCAACCAATGGTGGCTTGACTTCCTCAATTGGCGGTGGAGTTTCTTCAGCTAATGGTGGCTTGGCTTCTTCTACTGCGGGTACCTCTGGTGGGAGGGTTTCCAATGGAGTCGTGCTTGTTATGGGAGGTTCTTCTACTTGTTGAGGTGGAACGTTTGCAACCTCAGTTGGTTTTGTAGTGAAAAGACTTGACGTTGTCCAAAGTAAAATCACAGCTATACCTGCAATAACCCCAGTCAATGCCGTATCTGACAACTTTGCTGATAAATTTTGGGGTAGAAAAGAGCGGATTTTTGATAAAACTGTGCGCCAAAACGATTGTAACTTCTGCAAAAAATTGGGAGTTTCTTCAGGACCTGCAGAAGGCTCTGTTTCCAGTTTTACCACTGCTGTTTCTAACAGACTAATCGTCCCTCTCAAAATTTGGACGGTTTTAGTCTTCCAAAATGGCTGGACTCTTTGGTAGGGTGTTTGGGGAGGTTGAGTTATCTGCTCAGCCTTCGGTTCAGACTGATTCGCTTTTGGTTCACCAGAAGAAGGTAGTTGTGAATTTTGATCGTCTTGTGACATGGAACTTTCACTAAGAGCAGCGAATCAAGGACAAATAACGTAAATTGTTGCTGTGCTGCCTCCTCTGCCCTAATGTATCACTTCATTGCTTCAGCTAAACTTACTACGTATTTAATTTAGTGAACTATGAACCTCAAACGCCGTCAATTTTTGTCTTTAAGTAGCCTAAGCGCTATTGGTGTGGGTTTTGTTGGTTGTGTTGCTCGATCCTCAAGCAATAGCACTAATATGGCTGCATCAAAAATAGTAACAGCCTCTGCTTCACTCACAAACGACCTGTTACTACGTTTTGTGTCTGTGTCCGATACAGGTACTGGGGAGCGAAGTCAGTATGCTGTGGCTAAAGCAATGGATGTCTACCATAGCCAAAATCCCTATGATTTAGTGGTTTTGGCTGGAGACAACGTCTATAACAATGGTGAAATGGAAAAAATTAGTGAGGTGTTTGAGCGTCCTTATGCACCTTTGCTGAAACAGGGTGTGAAATTTCAGGCTTGTTTGGGTAATCACGATATTCGCACTGCAAACGGCGACTTGCAAGTCAAATATCCCCACTTTAATATGAATGGACGCTACTACACGTTTCGTCGCGATAAAGTTCAATTTTTTGGCTTAGATACCAACTATAATGCTGATTGGAAAAATCAGCTGGTTTGGTTAGAGCAAGAACTAAAACGTTCCGATGCACCATGGAAAGTTGTTTTTGGTCATCATCCGGTTTATTCATCAGGTCTCTATGGTAGTAATCCAACTTTTATTAAAACTTTCTCGCCTCTTTTTGCAAAATATGGCGTCCAACTTTATATAAATGGTCATGAACACAATTATGAGCGTACTCGTTCTCTCAATGGCACAACTTATCTAATTAGTGGTGGTGGTGCGGATACTCGTCCTGTGAGACGTTCAGACTGGACAGCATATTCTGCTTCTAAGTTGAGTTTTGCTGCCTATGACGTGTATGCAGATAGAATAGAAGTAAGCGGCATCGGCACTGATAATCGAGTTTTTGACAAGGGTGTTATTCAACTAAAATCTGTTTGAGCCCCTGCTGCGAAAAGATTATCTAAACATAGTTATGAAAGTCAGGCGTCTTATTGTAAACTCATTTCGTGGCATCGATGATCTGACACGAGATTTTAATGAGATGGGTTCAACAGTACTTATCGGGATCAATGGTGTAGGAAAATCTAGCATTCTTGATGGTCTTGCAATTTTGCTATCACAATTTATAGGACGAATTCAAATATCTCCCAACTTCATACGTTCATTAAGTGAGCAAGATATCACATATGGAAGTAGGGGAACTCGGGAACTCATAATGCAATTCAAGTTGCTCTAGAATCTCAAGAATTAAGTTGATCACTCTCCCAATCCCGAGAGAAGAAGTATTTTTTATCTGAGAATTTCAATAATTAAACAATCTTTAGTGAGGATAAAATCCATGATCCTGGAAGCAGTAACACTGAATGTCAAACCTGGTTTAGAGGAGGAATTTGAATCTGCCTTCAAAAAAGCTTCTAATATTATTTCATCTGTTGATGGATATTTATCTCATGACCTTCATAGATGCATAGAAGTGAAAGGTAAATATTTACTCCTTGTGATCTGGGAAGATTTAGAATCTCACACTGTTGGATTTAAAAAGTCTGCTGCCTATCAAGAGTGGAAAACACTTCTTCATCATTTTTATGATCCATTTCCCACGATTGAACATTTTGAAGAAGTGGAAATTTAAGAAAATATGCCAGATGTTCGGTTTGATAAATACTACCTTTATGAAGATTTAACACGTATCCTGCATGCTTATGCTAAGGAATTTTCTCACCTTATCAGTATAGAAAGTCTTGGCAAAAGCTATGAAGGTCGTGAGATCTGGCTACTAAAAGTTACGAATTTTGCCACAGGTTCAGATGCTCAAAAGCCTGCTTTATGGGTTGATGGCAATATCCACGCTACTGAAGTGGCACCATCGAGTGTCTGCCTGTATCTCATACAAACATTAGTCACAAGCTATGGCACTGATCCAGACATCACCCGTTGTTTAGATACCCGCACCTTTTACATTTGTCCCCGCGTTAACCCTGATGGAGCTGAGTTGGCATTGGCTGATAAGCCAAGGTTTATTCGCTCTAGCACTCGCCCTTATCCTTATGATCATGATCACCAAGAAAACGACGGTTTAGTGATTGAAGATATAGATGGCGATCGCCGCATCTTGTTGATGCGAATTCCTGATCCCAATGGGGCTTGGAAAATTTGCCCTACTGAACCACGCTTGTTGATCCTTCGTGAACCGACGGAAACAGGTGGTCACTATTACCGAGTGTTACCAGAAGGACGCATAGAGAATTACGACGGAGTCCAGATTGATCTCCAGCCTACTAAAGAAGGGTTAGATTTAAATCGCAACTTTCCCAATATGTGGCGACAAGAAGATGAGCAGGTGGGAGCAGGTCCCTATCCTACATCGGAACCGGAGGTGCGATCGCTTGTACAGTTTATCAGCAATCATCTTAATATCATAGGAGCCACTGCTTTCCATACCTTTAGTGGTGTGTTATTACGCGCCTACAGCTACAAGAGTGATGATGAATTACCTGTTGAAGACTTGCGTACCTACAAGCGCATTGGTCAAAAAGGTACTGAACTCACTGAATATCCTACGATATCTGGATTTCATGAATTCCGCTATCATCCCAAACAGGTGATCGGTGGGACCTTTCATGACTGGGTTTATGAACATCGAGGTGCATTTGGCTGGACGGTAGAAGTGTGGAGTCCTCAGCGCCAAGCTGGGATCAGTGAGTATCAATATATTGAATGGCAAAAAGAACACCCCCTAGAAGATGATCTCAAGCTACTACGCTGGAGTGATGAAAAACTAGGAGGAAAAGGCTATGTAGATTGGTACCCATTCGACCATCCTCAACTTGGTCAAGTCGAATTGGGCGGTTGGGATACGATGTATGCTTGGTCAAACCCACCACCAGAGTTTTTGGAGGAGGAAATAGCCCGTTTTCCCAAATGGCTAGTATGGCATCTTTTGATCTCCCCTTACTTGGAGATTTACGAAGCCAGTGTCCACAGCCTAGGTGATGATACGTATCGGGTCAGGCTGGTAGTGCATAACACAGGCTGGCTACCCACCTACGTCACCAAAAAAGCTCTAGAGAAAAAGCTGGTGCAGGGCTGCATTTGTGAAATAGAGTTGCCTGTTGGTGCAACATTAGAAATGGGTAAACCGCGTGAAGATTTAGGTCAATTGGAAGGACGTGCCTATAAACCATCATCTCCCATAAGGCGACATGCCGACCCTACAAAGGATCGAGCAAAGGTGGAATGGATCGTACGTGCTCCTGAAGGTGGTACAGTCAAACTGCTAGCTCGTCATGAGCGTGCTGGAGTTGTACAGGCTACATTGAGTTTGTAAGCAATCCATATAAAGAATAAAGAACCCCAGTTTCTTTAAGAGACCGGGGTTTTTAATTGAATTATGACACTGGTTGCCAACCTTCACGATAAAAAGAAACTCTATACTGTTTGCCTGTTTGGGGAATATTGCGATGCACTAATTGAGAGAGAGTTTTTGTATTCTGGATTTCTTCCCAACCAACTGGTGAAAAGGTCTCTGGATTGAAGATATTTTCTGCTAAAAGAGGATTTGTCAGGGCTTGAGAAAAGGCATCAATTCCTATCAATCTTCCAACTAAGGGAGGCAAAGCAGAATTTTTTCGTAGGTCTTCTGCGTACAGCCCAACATAAAGTTCAATATTGTCTACATGACCATATAATCGTTTCAGTTCTTTTTGCACATTTTCATTGCTACTAATCTGATTAAAATCCGTTACTCGTGGATATTTGCACATCTCACGATAATCGTTGTAGCTTCTGATTTTTGCCGCACGACCTAAACGAACGCTTGCCAACTCGGTTGGAATTAGGAAATCAGGAGTATTGAATAAACCTAGTTGCGCTGCTGGCTGAGAACAACTTTCTTCAAACAAAGCGCCCAAACCCTTTTTGATAATCATGTCATTGTTCCACATTGAGTCGGGCATGGGAATTTTTTGCCCGTCGTAAATTAGAGTGTCGGGTAGCATACTATGCCAACGATAGACCAAGGTAAACTCTACCGTCATCCAGTTCTGGCGATACCATTTTTCATGAGTAAATGAGAGCGGGTCGGTGAAAAAATGAAAGTTATAAGGAGTAATATGATTGATATACTCCTCGAGTACAATTTTCAGAAACTCGACCATCACAATATTTCTCGCTGTGTGGTACAGACGCTCATCATCCCAAGTTGGATAATTCTTTGCCAACAGAGCGCATAAGCGATTATGTTCTCTTAAAGCAAGAACGTTCAACATGACATAACCAATTTGCACATTAGCCCGTTCTACTTCTACCCCCATCGCAAATAACTTTTGTCTTTTTTCTGGAGGAAAACTATCTGCTTTGTTAACGAACTCATTGGTTACTTGATGAGGTAGTCCTTTAAATTCTTCCTTGGGTTGTCCGTTTTCATCATAATAAAAAGGAGGATATTCCTCCCCATTGATAATTTGACTTTTTAGCTTTCCTCCTTGATGAGATCTCAGCATCTCAGTGATAGTATGGTTCAATCCATAGACATTACATAAATCTATTTGATGATTAGAAATATTCTTAAGGTGATTCTCTCGATCTGTGCGTAGAAAACTGTCGGTAAACCATTGCACAAAATAGGGAAAAATGAGAGTGGATTTTGGTGAATATATTGTCTCTCCATTCTTTTTTTTATACAGTGCTTCTAAGTCTTCAACAGGAGGAAGATTCTTTTCAAATTTTTCGGCTGGTGTTAAATTGATACCTATATAGTTTTTCTGGGTCAAAGGCTTCCAATCAAGAGGTGGTAAGTGCAGTCCTGAATAGCTGCGATCTGTTAACGACTCCCAAGATGTATAAGGAGACTTTGTGCTAAATGCATAGGGACGAGTGGGGATTTTATAAACAGCGTTATTAATGAGTGTTTTGTTAGTGATTTTCCTCAAAGCATTGTTGCTTTGAATGAAGTTCCATATTGGCTTAAAATGGGTTAAAACGTAGGTTTCAACTTTGTTTCTCAACCCGTCTCTAGATGTGTCTCTTTTTGTATTCATAGCAGCAATCCTATGTGATTTGTCAAAATTCTAAGCTTTGCCAAACTTAGTTTCTTTATACTCACAAATGATTTAAGATTGAGATTAACCCATATTTGTGTTAATTTGTCAATAAATAAAAACAAAAGACAAAGAAAATAATATTAATTTACATAAATAAAAATCACAAAAAAGCAAATGAACTTTACATAAAATTGAAATATGCGAAGGTTTGACATTTGCTAATTAGGACTTTTATTGAGTCTTTTGTAAACAGAACTTATGATATCAAGACGATTCTGATGCAAAAAAGTTCAATAAGAAGTACGCAAGTTTCACCTAAACGGGAGCATCCCTTGAATGGAATAAGTAGTGCCTTCGCGAAGCGTGTGCTTTGCACTCACGTCTCGCTCGCGTGCTATATCTAGCGAGCAAGATGCTCGCACTACAAAATAAATCTACCAGTTCAAAATTCAACTTGCTTGCACTTCATCTCCCAAGGACTCAGCCACCGCTGCAAAGCGCTGCGCTGCAGCTTGAGCAATGATCGCTACCTGAGAAAGAGGCATGACCTTAATCAGTTTAATAATCTGATTGATGTCTGAAGATTGTGGCACTGGCTTAACACCCAGGTAGTTAAGCAGTTCCTCCATCGTGTAGCCTGCTCTCGAGGCAATGTTAGCTAAATTCTGTGTATCTGGAATAGATTCCCCTTTCTCCCACAACTGTACAGCTGTGGCAGATACTCCTAAAAGCTTACCAAAAGCTCTTTGACTCATAGAACCACGAGCCATTTTTACGACTTCAATCAATCTCTTTTTCGCTTCTAGATCCACTGCTGTAGTATTACTTTTACTGGACTTACCTGTTGACTTTTACACCTAATAAATTTTTGTTTTAACCTTGACAGGTTTATTTGCCAATGGTATTCTTTAAAACTACATTTTAAATTTATAAGTCCGCTTGTAAGCTGATTAAGCCAAAGAGAGCAGACTCATTCATTCTAGCCCAGAAAATATCGACAAGTAGCGCTGCGCTCAAATATTAGAATGGTTGGTAGAACACACAAAAAAAGCAAATATCGCCGCAAAGGTCAAAGTTTAATAGCGGCACACAAAATTAAACCAGAACAGTGGCAAATTTCAGACACAGAGGCGAAAGAAGCGCTGAAAGCAGAAGGCTGGAACGTCAAAGAAATCAAAAAAATCCACTGTTTAAAGCATCAAATATGTATTTCTTATTGGGATCAAAAAGGCAACGTTTGTAGTGGATTTTTTAGCTATCGGATTTTCAAACGTTGGCAAACAGAAGTGGAAAAGTTAATTTGCTGCTGCCAAAATCCAAAAGAATGGCACATGCTAAATCACATTATGGAGTACGAATTCGCGTATTATCCTTATCTTCAGAGCATGGAAGATACAATTGTGAATGCATTAGAAAACCGCTTGCGTGTGTTAGAAACAACACCACAACAAGCGGTCCTCGTACAATGGGGAGTGGAAAATTACCATGGTCCCCGTTCCCTACTCACTACTCCCCGTTAAATTAACCGTTAGTGACAGAAGAAGCTAGTTCAGCCAACCGCTCCTGCTGGTCTTGAGAGATACAAGCCTGAATAATTGGCTCTAAGTCACCTTCCAAAACTCCGTTGAGTGAGTAGTTTTGATTCAGACGGTGGTCGGTAACGCGGTTATCTTTATAGTTGAAAGTACGAATTTTTTCTGAACGAGACCCTGTCCCTACTTGCGATCGCCGCATGGAGGTGACAGCTTCTTGTTGTTCGCGCAATTTCATTTCATACAACTTTGCGCGCAGGATCTGCATTGCTCGTTCTTTGTTTTGCAGCTGGCTGCGCTCTTCTGTACAGAAGATACGGATACCAGTTGGCTTATGGATCAAGTCAACCGCTGTTTCTACTTTGTTGACGTTTTGTCCACCAGCACCACCAGAACGAGCGGTACTCATTTCAATATCTTTAGGGTCGATGTGAACTTCTACATCATCCACCTCTGGCATGATAGCCACCGTTGCTGTGGAGGTGTGAACTCTTCCTCCTGCCTCTGTGACTGGCACACGCTGTACCCGATGAACTCCTGCTTCAAATTTCAGCTTACTATAAACGCTGTCACCTTGAATTTCCAGAATAGCTTCTTTGAAACCACCCATTTCG
The DNA here is from genome assembly GCA_021324415.1 of Nostocales cyanobacterium Centralia_MAG_434. Lineage (GTDB taxonomy): Bacteria > Cyanobacteriota > Cyanobacteriia > Cyanobacteriales > Nostocaceae > JAJPJF01. Next base: position 19,320 of record JAJPJF010000267.1, on the reverse strand, counting down.
GCCAAGGACTCGCTGACCAGTTTCACTCTCCATTTTTGGCTGTCAGCGTAGCGTGAGTACATTCGTACTAAATCACCAGCCCAAATACTCGCTTCATCACCACCAGTACCAGCACGAATTTCCAACATGATATTTTTATCATCGTTGGGATCACGGGGTAGCAATAATATTTTTAGACGAACTTCTAAATTTTCAATTTTTTTCTCAAGTTCTTCTACTTCCAGTGCTGCCATTTCTTGCAACTCTGGATCACCTTGAGATTCTTTTAAAATTTGACGCGCTCCTACCAATTCTTCAGAGGCTGTTTTCCAAGTTTCATAGGTAATTACCACCTCTTCTAAGGAAGAACGAGCCTTTGCCACTTTTTGATACTCATCGGGATTTTTGGCAGTATCAGGGTCGGCAAGGCGACGGGTCAATTCATTAAAAGTTTGTTCAACAGATTTTAGTTTCTCCAGCAGATATGTTTCAGCCATAATGAGTGCGTTCCTGAAAAAATAGAAAATTGGCTCAAGCATTAGATACAACAATCGACCCAGTCGATGCAGGGTCGTCGTTAACAGCTACAGCCAATCCGCTACTTTTTCTTTTTTCTGCCGCCGCCGGAGGATTGACCTCCTTCCATAATGCCGTACTTGCGGAGGAAGCGCTCAACGCGTCCTTCGGTGTCAATAATCTTCTGAGTTCCGGTGTAAAAAGGATGGTTTCCAGACCAAACATCTACATGCAATTCTGGTTTTGTAGAACCAACAGTCAAGACATGCTGACCGTTGCAGTATACTTTAGCTTCTGGATACCACTTGGGATGAATATCTGGTTTTGCCATTGTTCGTTTCGTGGTTGATCTATTTAAATTATAGCTTTTTGCAGCCTCACGCATAAAGGCTCAAAGGACTGTCCCATAGGGAATAAGCAAAAGCGCCTTTGCGTGAGAAAATCCAAAATCGTCTAACGTTTGGAGTACTGAGGTGCTTTTCTGGCTTTGTGTAAACCATATTTTTTGCGCTCTTTTGCCCGAGGATCACGAGTAAGATAGCCTTCGGTTTTCAATGGTGAGCGATTGTCTGGGTCGAGTTGACATAGCGCACGAGCTACTCCCAGACGAATAGAATCAGCTTGTCCAGTTAAGCCACCGCCTTCGGCTTTCACCAAAATGTCATACTCATTCTCTAGTCCCAGAGTTTCTAGAGGTGCTTTGATGACTCCAAGGTAGTTAGCACTGAATTGGAAATAAAGGTCTCCTGGTTTGCCATTGACAATCAACTGCCCGCTACCTGGAACCAAACGCACCCGCGCAACTGCGGATTTACGGCGGCCAGTACCCCAGTACATGGCACGACCACTAGTGGTGTCTACTGCTTGCATTAGTTATCTTCTCCTGGTATTGTCTGAATCTTTAACTCTTTGGGTTTTTGTGCGTCATGGGGATGAGTTGGTCCTGCGTAGACTTTTAGCTTAGTAAACAACTGCCGTCCCAAGCTATTCTTCGGTAACATACCTTTCACAGCATGTTCTAAAATCCGTTCTGGCAAACGCTGTTGTAACTTGGCAAATGTTTCCGTCTTCATACCGCCAGGACGCCCAGAGTGACGACGGTAGATCTTTTGAGTCTTCTTTTTGCCTGTGACAGCAACTTTTTCGGCATTGACGACAATGACAAAGTCACCTGTATCTAGGTGAGGAGTATATTGAGATTTGTTTTTGCCTCGCAAAACCATAGCGATTTCGGTGGCTAAGCGACCAAGCCTTTGATTGGTAGCGTCTACTACGTACCACTCACGCTCTATGGAACTGACTGGAGGAAGGTAGGTTTTGTTATTATTAGTCATTTGTCCTGTGTCCTTTGTTATTAGTCATTCGTCCTGTGTCCGGCATATTTAGTAGTGTGTTTTTATAACTAACACTAACTCTTTATTAATGACTAAAGATAAATTTGGGTTGGGTATCGTACCAGACTTCTTGAGGAAAAGGAGTATCTGGGTAGCCGACTCGTAACAGGCATAAACCATGAGGAGGTGCAGCATGTTTGACTTCTTCTCGGCGTTGTTCTTTCCAAAGGTCTGTAAAGTGGGCGATCGCCATTTGGTGAGAACCTACTTGTACCAGCATCCCCACCAACAGTCTTACCATGCCATACAAAAATCCATTCGCTTGAATTTCAATATGGAGAAATGGGTCAGTACGATAACACTCTGCTGCTTGCACATCTACCCAAGAGTGCTTCCGTCCTGAGTTTGCACGATGAAAAGCCGCTAGGTGATGGCGTCCTATTAAAGGTTTGAGAGCAGCCTGAATGAGAGATTCATCTAGAGATTCATAATAATAGTGCCAACTGAAGGACGTAACGAACAAGTTTGGTAGTTCTTTAGTATAAAGTGTGTAGCGATATCGCCGATACACTGCACTAAAGCGAGCGTGCCAACGGGGATCTACGCGTGCTGAGGCTCGAATTAATATATCTTTGGGTAGGTAGCTGTTAAGAATTTTCGCCCATTTTTCAGCCGGAATTTTGCCTGTAGCATCAAAATGAGCTACCTGAGCTGCGGCGTGAACTCCACTGTCAGTTCGCCCTGCGCCATGTAGTGTGACATGATGACCCAGTACTTTTGAAATAGCTTTCTCTATCTCTTCTTGGACGCTACGGTGGTTGGGTTGTCGTTGCCAGCCGTGAAAATGAGTGCCCAAGTATTGGATGACTAGGGCAACTCGTTGTTGTATTTTAGGCTGGTGACTCTCTAACATAGGGGTTTTATTCTTTGTTTTGTGTCCAGTGTCATTTGTCCTTTGTTACTTATATGACTAATGAACAATGACCAGTGACCAATGACAAAATCCCCCCTAAACCAACTCAATTATTGCCATTTCGGCATTATCACCACGACGAGGGACAGTGTGGAAGATACGTGTGTAACCACCACTACGATTGCCATAACGACTAGGCGCTTGCTCAAATAGAGCATGAACCAATTCTTTGTCGTAGAGGTAACCGAGAGCCTGACGACGTGCTGACAGAGAGCCGTCTTTTGCTAAGGTAATCATTCTGTCCACCTCTGCTCTGATGACCTTAGCTCGAACTAAAGTGGTGTTGATCCGACCATTACGAATCAGTTCGGTGGTCAGCGATCGCAATAGAGCGCGACGCTGATCAGCTGGCTTACTAAGTTTTTTGACCCGGCAACTGTGACGCATAATGTTTAGTTGTTTTTTATTGAATTGTCATTAGTCATTTGTTCTAATGGTCAATGACTAATGACTAATGACTAATTAGCTGTGTTTAGAGGATCTTTCTTGTGGTAGAGTGATTCCTAAACGACGTTGTAATGCCTCAACCACCTCTTCTGCTGACTTTTGACCGAAGTTTTTGATTTCTAATAGGTCTTCTTGGGTGTAATCCAATAAGTCTGCTACAGAGTTAACTTGTGCCCGTTTGAGACAGTTATATGCCCGTACAGAAAGTTGTAATTCTTCAATAGGAATTTGAGCGGTTGGATCGTCTGGAATCTCAGACCCTGTATCTGTCGGTTCGAGTGAGATGTCTTTCAACGGGTTGAACAATTCTACCAGGATACCAGCAGCCGAAGAGAGGGCTTCTTGGGGAGTTACACTACCATTTGTCCAAATTTCTAACAGTAGTCTGTCCTTTTGTAGACCACTATCTCCACGAGCTTCCTCTACGCTGTAATTGACTTTTCGCACTGGCATAAACACAGAGTCTATCTGGAGAAAGTCCAAAGATGTGGCTTCCTCACGACCGCGCTCCACGGTACGATAACCCTTACCTCTCTCAATCCGAAACTCCATCTCTAGCTTTGCCCCTTCTGCTAAGGTAGCTACATACTGGGTTGGATCGATGACTTCTACTTCACTTGGCAAATCAAAGTGTGCCGCAGTGACTGTCGCTGGTCCAGTAACGAGTAAACGCCCAATTTGAGGTTGAGAGGAATAGTTTTTCAGGACAACTTCCTTCATTCTCATGAGGATTTCCAGCACATCTTCTCGAACGCCCGAAACTGTAGCAAACTCGTGGGTAACGCCTGCAATCCTCACTGCTGTAACTGCAGTTCCTTCCAGATTAGACAGCAAAACTCGCCTTAGGGCGTTGCCAACTGTCGTTCCTTGACCACGCTCTAAAGGTTCCAGAACGAATCTACTGTGCTGGCTTCTATTATCCTCAGTATTAGATTCTACACATTCAATTTGAAACTGCGCCACGGAGTAGCCTCCCTTGTTTTAAGGTCCTGCTAGCAGGCAAATCAATTGCCTCAATGGACACTTGGTTTAGACAAAAGTTTGATGAGAGCAGCCTCACAACAGAACTTCAAAAAACCGTCTTTGACCAATGTCCTCCCTGAATTTACTTATGCCCTAAGGCTTATGGTAAATTTAACCACTTTAATTAATGCTGAGTTCCAAACTCAACCAGAGAATACCCAGCACTGTTTGGTGAGTGAGGGAAATAGGGCAATTGTTCAGTTAAAGCCTTCTTCAAGCTTGCTTTGTACACGCTGTAGAAGAATGGCTTCTTTTGAGTCGAACTTTTTGCCGTCACTCCCCTTCGAAGGTCATCTCTAAACTCGACGACGCTTGGGCGGACGACAGCCATTGTGAGGAATTGGGGTAATATCTCGGATGAGAGTGATTTCTAACCCTGCTCCTTGAAGTGCCCGGATAGCAGTTTCCCGACCTGCTCCTGGACCGCTAACCATCACTTCTATTTGGCGCATCCCTTGATCTATAGCTCGACGAGCTGCACTTTCAGCAGCAGTTTGTGCTGCAAAGGGTGTTCCCTTTTTTGCTCCCTTAAAACCACTCGAACCAGCACTCGCCCAAGAGATAACATCACCATTTTGATCTGTAATGGTGACAATGCTATTGTTAAAAGTAGACTGGATATAAGCAACGCCGTTTGGAACGTTACGTTTTTGCTTTTTACTCCCAGTTTTTTTAGTTGGTTGTCGCGCCATATAATGAACGTAGTGTTAAGTTGAATAAAACTGAAACTTGCTGCTGGTTGTTGAGGCTGGTGGTGAGTTGCTAGTTGTCATGCGTCAGTTCTAGAAGATTTTTTTCCTAACTCATAACTCCTAACTCCTAACTCTTATTTACCCGGAGCCTTCTTCTTACCAGCCACTGTCTGCCTTCTACCACGGCGAGTTCTGGCGTTAGTGCGAGTTCTTTGCCCTCTCACTGGTAAGCCCATACGGTGGCGACGCCCTCTATATGTACCTATTTCGATTAAGCGCTTAATATTCAACGCTTCTAAGCGCCTCAAGTCCCCTTCAACCTGATAGTTATCTTCTACTTCCGCCCGTAGAGCTGTTACGTCTTGATCACTCAAGTCTTTCACACGGGTATCTGGATTCACACCCGTAGATTCTAGAATCTCGTGCGAGCGAGATAACCCTATTCCGTAAATATAAGTCAGACCAATTTCAATGCGCTTATCGCGTGGAAGGTCTACTCCGGCAATACGTGCCACTATGAATATCTCCCTATATTGTTCACTCGTGATGTAAGTTTTAGTCAGTTATCAGTTATCAGTTATCAGTAAAGAATTTCATAACTGTTTACTGTTTACTGTCCACTGTTCTAGCCTTGACGTTGCTTGTGCTTAGGATTTGTACAAATCACCATGACTCGACCACGGCGTCGGATCACGTTACACTTTTCACAGATTTTCTTGACTGAGGCTCTTACTTTCATGCTCCTGTTGACTCCAAATGCAAGATTATAACATTTTAGTAGAAATATTGCACTTTTTTTTAACGACCATAAATATTTATTTCTTTATGGTAATATTTTATACTTTGAGCCGATACTTAATAAGTGCTTAACTCTGTTTTTCATGTAATGAAATTCAACTTCTACTGCCAAACCAAAATATAGATGTACACTAAGATGTGTAGACTGCTGTCTAGTTCAACACAAGAATTGTCAATAAAGACACAAGAGTCATTTTCCTGTTGTACAGAAAAGCTCTAGGAAGTCATATTTCCACATTATTTCGGCAAAAATTTTTTATTTACCTATCCCATCACCTACTTCTTACGCAATCGGTAGGTTATTCTTCCCTTCGTCAGATCGTAGGGGGTTAACTCCACTTTGACTCGATCGCCAGGTAATATCTTGATATAGTTACGGCGAATCTTGCCAGAAATGTGAGCCAGGACATTAAAGCCATTATCTAGATCAACGCGGAACATCGCATTTGGAAGGGATTCAGTAACCGTGCCTTCCATTTCAATTAAGTCTTGCTTAGACAATTTGTTTTTTCCTCAACTCAACAGTCTCCGCTTCATCTGCAGCATTTCCATCTGCAAAGGAACATATTTCAGAGAATATATCAACGGTTTATTAATATATCTTATCAAGGTTTACATTCATCTTGCTGAAATGGGGAGTGGGGGGTGGAGAGTTAGGAGTTAGGAATGGGAAGTGAGGAATTAGTGATCAACTTTATTGTCTCCCTTGTCTCCCTTGTCTCCCTTGTCCCAAAGGTTGTCCCCACTCCTCTTCTTAAGAGGCGATGGCCTTTTCTAGTTCATTATTGACTTCTTCTTGGGACTGATTACCATTGATCAAGAGGAGTTGTTGGCGATCGCGATAATAATCAATCAGAGGCGCAGTTTCAGTGCGGTAGACTTGTAGGCGGGTACGAATCACCTCTTCAGTGTCGTCTTTTCGTCCTCTTTCCAGTAACCGTGCAACCACAACGTCATCTGGCACTTCTAGATTGACCACTTTTTCACCACCCTGTGCTAGGGTGTGCAGTAATTTGTCTAGAAAAACTGCCTGATTAACAGTGCGAGGAAAGCCATCAAGAATCCAACCTGAGTGCGTATCTGCTTGTTGAAGCCGCTCACTTACCAAATCCTCTACAAGCTTGTCAGGAACCAACTCACCTTTATCCATATAACCTTGAGCTTTGATGCCCAAAGGGGTTTGCTCTTTCATTGCCTGGCGCAATATATCACCAGTTGAAATATGGGGAATATTCAAATGTTGAGCCAATGTTTTGGCTTGAGTTCCTTTACCAGCTCCTGGTGGTCCCAAGAAGATTAATCGGGTCACTATTGTTTCACCATTCCTTCATAGCGCTGAGAAATAACATATGTTTGGATTTGTTTTGACGTATCTATTGCCACACCAACCAGAATCAACAATGAAGTTGCACCTAGCCCTTTAAAAGTGGGCACTTTCAAAGCCGTTTCGACAGCGGTTGGGATAATAGCAATCAAACCCAAAAAGATAGCACCTAGAAAAGTAAGTCGATTCAAGACGCGCTCAATGTACTCGCTTGTTGCCCTTCCCGGACGAATACCAGGAATACTAGAACCCATTTTCTTGAGGTTTTGTGCCACATCCACTGGGTTGACAATCAACGAAGAATAGAAGTAGCTGAAGAAAACAATCGAAACTAGGTAGACAATTGCATAAACCCAAGCCCCAGAACCACCTGGAATGAGGTAAGTCCTGATGATTTTCGAGTATTCTGGGTTTTTGATGAAGTTTTCTGCTAAAAGTGGCAAACTGAGGATAGCTGCGGCAAAAATAATTGGCATCACACCACCTTGATTCAGTCGCAGAGGTAGGAAGCTACGCTGTTCTGCCAGAACACGACGACCTACTTGACGGCGAGCTGAAATAATCGGGATGCGCCGCATACCTTCTTGAACAAAGACAATCCCAATAATTGTGGCGAGGAACAGTATCAGTAGCACAACCACACGACCTACTGTTTCCCGACTCCCGGTTTGAACAAAATCGATGGTATCGCCCAAAGCTTTTGGCAAAGTCGCCACAATATTGACAAATATCAACAAAGATGCTCCGTTACCAACACCTCGTTCTGTGATGAGTTCTGATGCCCACATAACGAACATCGAACCAGCAACTAGAGCGATCGCTGTCTGGGCCACAAACAAGGGGCCATATTGATAGGCAAATGGCTTGAGCCAGAATGCTGCTAGGAATATACTTTGAATAATTGCCCAACCTAACGACACATAGCGGGTAATTTGGGAAATCTTCCGTCTTCCTGCTTCACCTTCATTTTTCTGTAAATTTTCTAAAGCTGGAATAGCTGCAGTCAGCAATTGGATAATAATCGATGCATTAATATAGGGCAAAATTCCTAAAGCAAAGACGCCTAAAGCTGAAAGTCCGCCTCCAGAGAAAATGTCTAGAAAGCTTAATATCTGGTTATTGCCTCGAATAGCGTCAGCAAAGTGTTCTCGATCAATTCCTGGTATAGGTATGTGTATACCCATACGAATCAAAATTAAAATACCGAGAGTGACAAGCAGCCGACCTCGCAAGCCAGCTGCCTGCGCCATCTGCATAAAAGTTTCTTGAGCTGTTGGACTTTTATCTCGACTGATCATACAGGGCTACCTTAATAGTGAAGTGAGGCATGTAGCTAGAGTCAACGTGCGCTCAGGTGCATAGACGCTAAACGGCTTGCCGCAAGGCATCACACAGTCACTCTAAAACTTCACAACTCCCACCAGCTGCCTCAATTTTGCTACGAGCGGTGAGAGTGAAAGCCGCCGCTTGCACCTTAAGCGGAACGCTTAATTCCCCATCCCCCAATATTTTCAAAGGTCCCCGTATAGCAGTAATAATACCTGCTTCTTTTAACGAGGCCAGTGTCACTTCTGTATCGGCAGGAAGGGAGGCTAGTTTTTCTACATTAATCGTAGTGTACTTTTTCTGGTTAACTAGTGGAAAGCCCTTCAACTTGGGTATGCGGCGGTACAAAGGCTGTTGACCGCCTTCAAATCCAGGTCGAGTGCTACTACCAGATCGAGCTTTTTGACCACGCATACCTTTGCCAGCACTAGCACCTTGGCCAGCTGAGATACCCCGACCTAGTCGGCGACCGCGTTTTTTAGAGCCTTTTTGGGGGCGAACATCGTTGAGTCTCATAATCGCAACATTACTTAATATTTTGTAATGATTATTTACATTTGAGTCAATCGCTGACAGTTATGGTCAACTGTCAACTGTCCTATATGTAAAGATTTTCAATGGGAATGCCTCGATCTTCAGCCACTTCACCAAAAGTCTGAAGGGTAGATAAGGCATTGACTGCGGCTCTAGCATTATTGAGAGGATTATTAGATCCCAGTTGCTTAGCTAGGATGTTGCGAACCCCTGCCAACTCTAGTACAGTGCGAACAGCACCACCTGCAATTACACCAGTACCAGGTGCAGCGGGGCGCATCATCACCTTGGCACCGCCACCAGTGCCATTGATTGGATGGGGAATCGAGTTAGATTTGGTGATCGGAATCTCGATGAGATGTTTCTTGCCATCGGCTACACCTTTTTTCACAGCACCAATAACATCCGATGCTTTACCTACTCCCACGCCAACTTGACCGCGTTCATTACCAACAACAACGATTGCTCGGAAGCTGAGTTTTTTACCTCCTTTAACAACCTTACTAACGCGGCGGATTTGGATGACCCGCTCTTGCCAGTTGGTTTCTTCTTTCTTAGCACGGCTAGCTTTACGACGATTAGTTGCCATAATTAATACCTCGATTAATTGTCCTTTGTCATTTGTCTTTTGCCCTTCGCCTGTCCCTTGTCACTTGTCCCTTGTCGTTTGTTTGTCTTTAACAAATGATCAATGACCAATGACTCACGACCAATGACCAATGACTCATGAACGCCAGTTGCTACAAGCCGGGAAAACAGAACACCAGTCTCCTAGGTCGGGGAAGCCGTCATTCGCGCAAACTCTCCAACCCATTGGTTCCCAATGACTCATTCAAAAGTCTAAACCAGCCTCACGTGCTGCTTCAGCTAATGCTTTGATCCGACCGTGATAAAGGTTACCACCGCGATCAAAAACAACTTTGGTAATTCCTTTTTCTAGCAATCTTGCTGCTATCAACTTGCCAACTTCTGCCGAAGCATCACAGTTGGAACCCGAACCCATTTTAGATTTTAAATCTGGTTCTACTGTTGAAGCTGCCACCAATGTATGATGTTGTGTATCATCAATCACTTGAGCGTATATATGCTCATGGGAACGGAATATAGCTAGACGTGGACGTTCAGGAGAACCGTTGACTTTACCACGAATGCGTCGATGGCGACGCTGCTTTGATTCTCTACGAGTAAGTTTCATGTTTACTTCTTACCACTCTTACCAGTCTTACCAGCTTTACGTCTGACAACTTCGCCAGCATAGCGGATACCTTTGCCTTTATAAGGCTCTGGTGGACGAACATCTCGGATTTTTGCCGCCGTATTGCCGACAATTTCCTTGTCATATCCACTGACTATGACGTTCGTATTGTTTTCTACTGCAAACTGAATTCCTTCGGGAGGTACGATTTGCACTTGATGGCTGTAACCCATATTCAAAACTAAGTTACGCCCTTGAACTTGTGCTCTGTAACCAACCCCTTGGATTTCCAAACGACGCTGAAACCCTTTGGAAACCCCTTCGACCATGTTGGCAACTAAGGTACGGCATAAACCGTGCAGTTGTCTGGAGGTACGGGACTCATCTTGACGGTTGACCAGCAATGTTTCTCCTTCTTGGGAAAGACTGACATTGCTTGGCAAATCACGAGAAAGTTCCCCTTTAGGACCTTTTACAACCACTTTTGTGCCATCAACAGTCACTTGTACTTTTGCTGGAATTGCAATTGGGCGTTTACCAATTCGCGACATAACTTTTATCCTTTGATTATTGTTAGTTATTTGGTTGTCGTTAGTTTGTTGTTAGTTATTAGCTGTTATTGCTGTTAGTTATTAGTTGATATTACTGCTAGTCATTAGTTGTTATTGCCGTTATTCATTGGTTATCACTACTAACTCCTAACTCCTAACTCCTAAACGCCAGTTGCTATCCTACCCTGCGGGAACGCTTTCAGCGAACAGAAAGCCGACCTCCCTTGCGTCTACAAGTCGGCACAGCCGCAAGAGCGTACTGGCTCCTCCTAACTCCTAACTCCTCATAACTCCTACCAGACGTAGCAAAGGACTTCACCACCCAAATTCTGACGCCGTGCTTCTCGGTCGGTCATGATCCCACTGGATGTAGAAATAATAGCGATGCCGATACCGCCTAGTACCCGTGGTAATTCTTTTTTATTGGAGTAAACGCGCAAACCAGGCTTACTGACGCGCTTCAATGTGTTAATCAAAGGTTGGCGATTTTTACCCTTGTATTTCAGGGAAATCACCAAGTTCCGCGTAACGCCTTCTCCTGCTTCTTCAAAATCAGCAATAAAACCTTCCTCCCGTAGAACTTTGGCAATACTACGGGTCATTTTTGTCGCTGGCACTTGTGTCGTTTGATGCCTAGCTAGGTTGGCATTGCGGATGCGCGTTAGCATATCTGCAATTGTATCGTTTGCCGCCATTTTTCCCTCTTTAGAAGAACTTATTGATCACGAAAAGGCATTCCCATTTCTTTAAGTAAGGCACGACCTTCCTCATCAGTATTAGCTGTGGTGATTATGGAAATGTCCATCCCACGGATTTGATCAATGCTGTCGTACTCAACTTCTGGAAAAATGAGTTGCTCTCTTAGACCCAAAGTATAGTTACCGCGACCGTCAAAGCTTTTAGGACTAACACCGCGAAAGTCGCGAATTCTGGGCAAAGCCAAGTTGATTAACCGATCAAGAAAGGCATACATCCTTTCGCCTCGTAGGGTGACCATGATGCCAACAGGCATACCTTGCCGAATCTTGAAACCGGCGATCGCCTTTTTTGCGCGTGTCACTACAGGTTTTTGAGCGGTAATCAGTGCAATTTCACTTAGAGACGCTTCTAGGGCTTTAGCATTTTGAGCTGCTTCTCCCAAACCTCGGTTAACGGTCACTTTGACCAACTTTGGTACTTGATGAACGTTAGTGTATTGAAACTGATTTACCAGTTTGGGAACTATTGTCTCTTGGTACGTTTTTTTGAGTCTTGTGGTTGCCATAGTTTTTGTTTTGATTATCCCTGGTCTTGGTCAGGGAGCAAAAGATTATGATTTACGAGTTATAAGTTAATGATTATTGCTAACTCCTCACTCCTAACTCATAATTATTTATCAATAATTTCGCCAGTCTTCTTCAGCATCCGAACTTTCTTACCTTCTGCTGTAAAGGTATAACAAACACGACTGACAACGTTTTGCTTAGTGGAATAAAGCATCACGTTAGAACTGTGGATTGGGGCTTCTTGAGTGACAATCCGTCCTGATTCCCCTTCTTGCTGAGGTTTAACGTGTTTAGTTTTAATGTTTACGCCTTTGACAATGACTTTACTCAATTGAGGAAAGGCTTGAACAATTTCACCAACTTTGCCTTTATCTTTCCCAGCAATCACCTGTACGGTATCACCAGTTTTTACGTGCATTTTGTAAAACTTCGGCTGATCCTTTTTTTTGGTTGCCATCACAGCACCTCCGGAGCCAGAGAAACAATTTTAGTAAAGTTTTTGTCGCGCAGTTCTCGTGCAACTGGACCGAATACCCGTGTTCCCCTGGGGTTCCCGTCTTTGTTTATGATAACTGCGGCATTGTCATCAAAGCGGATGCTCATACCACTATCTCGACGGATGTTATGTCGGGTACGAACAATCACTGCCTCTACCACATCAGACTTTTTAACTGCCATGTTGGGTTGGGCATCTTTAACAACGGCGATAATCTTATCGCCTACAAAGCCATAGCGCCTGTTACCTGCGCCGAGAACACGGATGCACATAAGTTTACGGGCACCACTATTATCTGCGACGTTAAGGTAGGTCTGGGGTTGAATCACGTTCTTAATCTCCTGTTGGTTGTTAGTTGTTACCACTAACCCTACGGATTTGCCAGTTGCTACAAGCTAATAAACCCGTTTGCACTGGCTAACCACTAACTACTAACCACTAGCTTTGGTGTTGAGGATTTCTGTAACTTGCCAGCGCTTTGTTTTGCTCAGGGGTCTTGTTTCCTGAATGCGAACGCGATCGCCCAACTTACACTTATTTTCCTCATCATGAGCTTTGTAGCGTCGGGTTTGGACTACTATTTTGCCGTACTTGGGATGGGGAGCGCGGTTTTCTACGGCAACAACCACCGTTTTTTGCATTTTGTCGCTCACTACCAAGCCAACACGTTGTTTGACTGCCATAATCTCCTACTCTTGTTCTTTAGCGGGTTGACTTGCTAACCTTTTGCGCTCTCCTTCTACCGTTAGCAATTGCGCCAAACGGTGTCGGGCGTGTCTGAACTGATGGGGTTTTTCTAACTGTCTAGTTGCTTTTTGCAAACGCAATTGAAAGAGCTGCCTTTTAACAGCAACAATTTCCTCAGCTAGTTGTTCGTCACTTAATTCTCTTGCTTCTGAAATCTTCGGAAGAGGCATAATTGACTATTGCTCCTCTTGAGAACGCGTAATGAACTTGGTTTTGATTGGTAACTTGTATGCAGCTAAACGCATAGCTTCACGAGCGGTTGCTTCTGGAACACCAGCAATTTCAAACAAAATCCGCCCAGGTTTGACTACAGCTACCCAAAACTCTGGTGAACCTTTACCAGAACCCATCCGGGTTTCAGCAGGACGCATAGTTACAGGTTTATCGGGGAAAATGCGAATCCAGATTTTTCCACCCCGACGTATATAACGGGTCATTGCTCGACGAGAAGCCTCGATTTGACGGGAGGTAATCCAAGCTGGTTCTAAAGCTTGGAGAGCAAAATCACCAAAGTTGAGGGTGCTACCACGTGTAGCCATCCCCTCCATCCGTCCGCGCTGTTGTTTGCGGAATTTAGTTCTTCTAGGACTTAACATGATTGGTAATTTGGGAGTGGGGAGGAGCCACTGCGTTGCGGAGGTTCCCTCCGTTGTAGCTAGTGGCGTTGGTAATTTGGGAATTGGGAGGAGCCACTGCGTTGCGGAGGTTCCCTCCGTTGTAGCTAGTGGCGTTGGGGAATTGGGAGTGGGGACACCTGTATAGCTTACCCTATGCCCTATGCCCCATGCCCTATACCCCTTTTATCCCTCATTAGATCTATCTTCAAACTGCTGACGACGGCGTTGTTGTTGACGACGGCGGGGTTCGCGTTCACGAGTTGTCGGTTGGGCTGGAGTTTCTTCCTGTCCGGGAATAATCTCTCCCTTAAAGATCCACACCTTAATGCCGAGAATGCCGTAAACTGTTTTGGCTGTGCAGTAAGAGTAGTCAATATCAGCCCGTAACGTGTGTAGAGGAACTCGACCTTCACGAGTCCACTCTGTCCGTGCAATTTCAGCACCGTTTAGCCGACCGCTGACTTGAACCTTGATACCTTGTACACCAGCGCGTTGGGCACGCTGAATGGCTTGGCGTACCACTCGGCGGAAGGAAACACGGCGTTCTAATTGTTGAGCAATGTATTCAGCAATCAGGTAGGCATCAGCATCAACTCGTTGCACTTCAACTACGTTAATGCGAATTTGGCGTTGACTGCCCAATAGCTCTTGGAGTCCAGTCCGCAGTGATTCTATACCTTGACCACCCCGACCTACAACAACACCAGGTCGAGCTGTGCGTACTTCTAAATCAATCTGGTCTGCTTTGCGTTCAATCCGCACTTCAGAAATTCCAGCGTTGTTTTGAGCGTATCTGCCCAGCTTTTCTTCTATATATCGACGGAGTTTGTGATCCTCTTGTAGAAGCTCTGGATATCGATCAGGAACGGCAAACCAACGGGATTGGTGTTCTTGGGTAATTCCTAAGCGAAAACCTATTGGATGAATCTTCTGTCCCACAAAATAATTCCTCTAAAATTTCTTCGGTATCCGCATTTTTCTAAGTGCAATTACTCTGCTGCGCTATCAGCTCCTACAGCCACAGTGATATGGCACGTTGGCTTGCGAATTTGGTAAGCGCGACCTTGGGCTCTTGGCTGAAAGCGTTTCAGTACAGGACCTTGATCCGCATAGGCTTGCGTAATTTTCAACTCGGCTCGATCTAGTCCAGCGTTATGCTCAGCATTTGCAGCAGCACTTCTAAGAACTTTTAACACTGGTTCACAAGCCCGATAAGGCATAAATTCGAGGATAATCAGTGCTTCTCTATATGACCGCCCCCGAATTTGGTCGAGTACGCGACGCACTTTAAAGGGAGACATGCGTACAAAACGGGCGATCGCCTTCACTTCAGTAGTATCAGTAGCCATAATTTTCTCCACTTGTTATTTGTCATTCGCCATTTGTCATTCGTCATTTGTCAGTTACAAACCACAAAAGACAAAAGACAAATAACAAACTACCTACCTGCTTTTTTGTCACTCTTAGAGTGACCTCTATAAGTGCGCGTGGGCGCAAATTCTCCCAATTTGTGTCCCACCATCTGGTCTGATACGAAAACTGGTACGTGCTGACGTCCGTTGTAAACAGCGATGGTATGACCTACCATTTGGGGCAAAATTGTCGAAGCTCGTGACCAGGTTTTGATAACTTCTTTCCTGTTGCTCTCATTGAGCTTTTCAATTTTTTTGAGGAGGTGATCCGCAACAAAAGGACCTTTTTTTAGAGAACGACCCATAAGTAGTAAGCTTTGAAAATAAAGTTTTGATTTTAAAGTCAGGATCTAGAAGCCAGAAGTCAGGAATTTTTATTGCAATTTTTATTCCTAACTCCTAACTCTTTAAGATTCCCGACCACCGCGACCACGTTTAGAAGATTTGCGGCGACGACGTACAATCAACTTGCTGCTGGGTTTCTTGGGCTTGCGAGTCTTTAGACCCAAAGCAGGTTTACCCCATGGGGTTACAGGTCCTGATCTACCGATTGGCGCTCTACCTTCACCACCACCATGGGGGTGATCTACTGGGTTCATAACACTACCTCTAACAGAGGGACGGCGACCTTTCCAACGGTTTCGTCCTGCTTTACCCAAACTCAGGTTTCTGGCGTCAATATTACCTACTTGTCCAATAGTGGCGTAGCACTCGCGCCGTACCATCCGGACTTCTCCAGAGGGCAACTTCAATGAAACATAATTGCCTTCTTTTGCTACAACTTGGGCACTAGCACCAGCAGCACGAACGATTTGACCTCCTTTACCAGGTGTCAGTTCTACATTGTGAACGCTGGTTCCTAAGGGAATATTAGAAAGGGGTAATGCATTGCCATCTTCAATAGGAGAATCAACTCCAGCAATAACTGTTGTTCCCACTTTCAACCCATTAGGCTGAAGAATATAGCGTTTCTCGCCGTCCTGGTAATGCAAAAGAGCAATACGCGCATTCCGGTTAGGATCGTATTCAATCGCTGCTACAGTAGCAGGAATATTGCGCTTATCCCGCTTAAAGTCAATGATGCGGTAAAGGCGCTTATGACCCCCACCTCGACGTCGGCTGGTTATGCGCCCTTGGTTGTTACGACCTTTAGCACGATGAATGTATACAGTTAGGGATTTCTCCGGTTCAGTTTTTGTAATTTCCGCAAAGTCGGAGATAGTTACTTGGCGAGTACTGGGAGTGTATGGTCGAAAAGAACGGGTACCCATAATTTCAGAGTTAGGAGTTAGGAGTTAGGAGTTAGGAGTTAGGAGTTAAGAGTGGGGAGTAGGGAGGAGCCACTGCGTTGCGGAGTACAGTCCCGCGTGTGGCGTCGAACTGTCCGTTGAGGTTCCCTCCGTTGTAGCAAGTGGCGTTTAGAAGTAGGGAGTTACTTTTTTATTCATTCCTCATTCCTAAATGTAAACTCCTCACTCTCCTCTCAACTCCTAACTTTATGTTTTACACGTCTGGGAATAGAACTTGTCTGATCTTCTCGACATCAGGTGCCGATACTGTGACAATTGCTCGTTTGTATTGAGGTTTGTAACCAACAAACTTGCCTACACGCCGTTTTTTGCGTGGTGGTATTAGAGTGTTTACCTTTACGACTTTGACATCAAATAGATTTTCAATTGCCGCTCTAATTTCCGGCTTGGTTGCCTTAGGAATGACCTCAAATGTGTATTTGTTCTGTTCCATTAAAATGGTCGCCTTTTCGGTAACAATTGGGCGACGTACTAAATCGGCAAGGTAGCGGGGGTCAAAGTTAGTCACTGTAGACCTCCTGTATTTTTTCTAAGGCTGATGCTGTAACCACAATTTTGTCAGCGTGCAGCAAATCATACACATTGAGCTGATCGGCGGCAATGAGCTTCAAATTCTCGACGTTGCGAGCTGATAAATATATGTTTTCTGTTCGCTCTAACAAAATTAACAGAGTCTTTTGTTCTGGCTCAGATCCCCAACGGGTGAGGGCTTCCACCAGTTCTTTAGTTTTGGGACGAGATAGCTGTTCGCTAAATTCTTCTACTATTATCAAATCGTCTAGGCGGCTTACAAATGCTGTCCGCAGTGCTAGACGCCGCTCTTTGCGGTTCATTTTCAGGTTGTATTCTCTTGGCTTTGGTCCAAAGATGACACCACCGCCACGCCATAACGGTGAACGAATAGATCCTGCACGAGCACGACCCGTACCTTTTTGACGCCAGGGTTTTCGTCCACCACCTCTGACTTCAGAACGGGTTTTAGTGCTAGCAGTTCCTTGGCGAGCATTGGTCATTTGCCGTACCAAAGCACGATGCACAACATGAGACGCTGTTTCTTCTTTGGCAACCCGCAAGTCGAACGTTTTTTGTCCGACTTGTTCTCCTTGCCAATTTTTAACTACACACTCAACCATTTTTAGTGTCCTTTGTCATTTGTCATTTGTCCTTTGTCATTTGTCCTGTGTCTTTGTATTCGCTCTGTTTTTTGATGTTGGATTTTCCAACTACTTAACGAATGACTCATGACCAAATGACTAACGGTTAATGACTATCCAACTTGCTTCGCAGGTATAATGCTCACCAATGCACCAGGTTTACCTGGAATCGCTCCCTTAATTAGTAATAGGTTGCGCTCTGGATCTACTCGCACTACAGTTAGCTTGCGGATTGTCACACTTTTACCACCTAAACGTCCTGCCATCCGTTTACCTGGATAGACACGACCAGGAGTCGTACCCGCACCAATGGAACCGGGTTCTCTATGGTTTTTGGAACCATGTGACATAGGTCCGCGACCAAAGTTGTTGCGCTTTTGGTTACCAGCAAAACCTCGACCGATACTGGTACCGCTTACATCTACAATTTGACCTGTACTAAAAATATCTGCTTTAATCTGTTGACCTAGAGCATATTCGCTGGAGTTATCTATGTGATACTCCCGCAAATGACGCACTGCAGGGGCCGATGATTTGGCAAGGTGCCCAAGCAGTGGTTTATTCAGCGCCTTTGGCTTTACTTCGCCATAGCCAATTTGAATGGCGGAGTAACCGTCGGTCTGTTTCGTTTTAACTTGTGTAACTGTACATGGTCCCGCTTGAATGACGGTCACAGGAATTGCTGCTCCTGCATCATCAAATATTTGGGTCATGCCCAGTTTGGTGCCGAGAATACCTACAGACACAGTTACTGGCTCTCCTTTTTACTTACTGAGGGTGAGAATCAGATTTTAGAGAATTTAGCGTAGACGCTTGTTTAACAAGCGCGAAGTCTAAAAAGCTTAGGTTTCGCAGTTCAAACTTCTCTGGTTCTCCACCAAGTTCTACTGTTTGGTGAATCTGCTTTTTGTAACCTTCTAGTCACCAGAACAGTCAAAATAACCTTCTAAAAGGTAAGGTTTAACCTTCGGGTTTTTGCAAGGCTTTATAGCTTTGTGCTTTGCGCAGCAATGCTGTTATCCAAGCAATTACTCTGGCACTTTTTAGCTGTAGTAGGACTTAAACGCTATTTAACGCCCAGTATCCTTTGGCTGAGACTTATATCATGCTAAAACCAACACAACTGCTCAGCTTCTACTTAACTAACTACCCTAAACTATAGTTTAAGGTTTTGCCTACGTTTTTCAAGGGTTACAGGAGTGAATGCACTATAACACATCAGGAGCGTTTTCGGTTTTTTAACCTATACACCCCCACTGATGACCTTAAAGTTTTCTTAGGTTACCACTCTCTCACGCATTTTTGCTAGTCTATCCTGTTAGGAACTTAGTCATTAGCTTGTTATGCTAACACCAGCTAGCCTGCGAAGAAGGTAGCCTAATTTCAATAATTGGTCACGATCTAATAATATAGATCATCTATTTATTTTTGTCTAGATATTTTTTGGGAATGAGGAATGGGGCATAGGGGAGGCAGTGCGGTCTTGGGGTCTGGTGCCACTCCCCTCAAGTCGGGAAACCCGCCCATGCGACTGTCCTCCCTGTCCTCCCTGTCCTCCCTGTCCTCCCTGTCCTCCCTGTCCTCCCTGTCCTCCCTGTCCTCCCTGTCCTCCCTGTCCTCCCTGTCC
>JAJPJF010000517.1 GCA_021324415.1 Nostocales cyanobacterium Centralia_MAG_434 | reverse complement strand
CCTGCCACTCCCTTGACTTCCGCCTGTGCACCCAGTTTTCCTTCACTCCCTACTTCTCTTGCGACCCGCGTCACCTCAGATGCAAAGGAATTTAGCTGATCCACCATCGTGTTAATTGTGTTTTTCAACTCCAGAATCTCACCTTTGACATCGACAGTGATTTTTTTGGATAGATCCCCATTTGCTACTGCTGTGGTCACTTCGGCAATGTTACGCACTTGGGCTGTCAAGCTACCTGCCATGAAGTTAACACTATCAGTCAAATCTTTCCAAGTTCCAGCAACTCCCTTGACTTCAGCTTGACCTCCCAACTTTCCATCTGCGCCTACTTCTCTTGCTACCCTGGTCACTTCCGATGCAAAAGAGTTTAGCTGATCCACCATGATATTAACGGTGTTCTTCAACTCCAGAATCTCGCCTTTCACATCGACAGTGATTTTCTTGGACAGATCACCCATTGCAACGGCTGTTGTCACTTCTGCAATGTTACGTACCTGCGCTGTCAGGTTCCCTGCCATTAAGTTAACGTTATCAGTCAAATCCTTCCAGGTTCCAGCTACCCCTTTTACTTCTGCCTGGACGCCCAACTTTCCTTCTGTGCCCACTTCTCGGGCCACCCGCGTCACTTCAGATGCAAAGGAGTTTAACTGATCCACCATGGTATTAACGGTGTTCTTTAGCTCCAGGATCTCACCTTTCACATCTACAGTGATTTTTTTGGATAGATCACCATTGGCGATCGCTGTTGCAACTTCCGCAATATTACGTACTTGACCTGTGAGGTTACCTGCCATTAAATTCACATTATCAGTCAGATCCTTCCAAGTTCCAGCCACGCCTTTTACTTCTGCTTGGACACCCAACTTTCCTTCTGTTCCCACTTCTCGCGCCACCCGTGTTACTTCAGATGCAAACGAGCCCAACTGAGTCACCATTGTATTGACAATCTTAGCCGTCTGAAGAAACTCTCCCTTGAGAGGTCTACCTTCTATTTCCAAAGCAATGGTCTGAGACAAATCTCCGTTTGCAACAGAGCGAATGACACGAGCTGTTTCTGATGTTGGTTGAACAAGATCTGTAATTAGTGCATTAACAGAATCTACGCAAGCTGACCATGAACCACCTGCATTACCTAAAGAGGCACGTTGCGTGATCTTACCTTCCTTACCTACAACTGTGCTGATCCTGTTTAACTCTGCCGCCATTCTTTCATTCATCTCAATAATATCATTGAGAGTATCGGCGATTTTCCCAGCTATACCCGTTTGATCCATGGGCATGCGCACTGAAAAGTTACCTTTCTTAACAGCTGCCAAGGTTTTTAATAGCTGCTGTGGGTCCAGATAATCTGTGTCTTTGGTTGACTGCGCAGTTGCCATCGCTTCATCCTTCTGACGGTTGTTATTTGTTCATACTGCTTTTAGTCAGGCTAGAACATCTATCTCAAGATAGTAGACTCGCTATACATGTTAAATACTTGAATCAGAACAAGCCCAACAAATGCTCTAAATCCTACTAACCGCTCTACCAGTATAGCTACTGCTATACAACGTGCTCTCAGAATTCTTTGCAACTCTTATGAACTAGTGACAATCATTATGTATGTATTATTTTATACTCTTGAAGAGCTTCACGAGGGAGGGTACTGGGAATGGTGAACAGACAAAATTATCATCTTGGTGAGAATTAGTTCTTAAGATGGAAGACTGTAGTTCTAAAGATAGAAGACCACACTCAATAGTGAATTTAGTTTGGGAAGTAAGTATCTCCATTCATTTTTATAAGGAGAACATTATGACTAGTGCATCTCAAAAAGGACATGAACATCGTGGTCCAGAAAAAGGTGAAGCTTATGGTGCTGCAGCTGTAACTCAAGCTTTAGAAGGTGTAGACTTTCCTATAAGTAAAAAGGATCTTCTCAAACACATTAAAGGTCATGAAACAATCCACTGGAAAAAAGACAAGACGCTTAGTTTAAGATCGCTCATCGAACAGACGGGTCGAGATCGGTTTGAGAATATGCGAGAGTTAGTCGAAGCTATCAGTGAAACTATGAGAGAAGAAGAAACTGCATAGCAAGTACGCATAACAGATGCATAACACTTATCTGTGAAGTTGTAAAATGTTCATGTAGGGTAGAATACTGTTAAGTGAAGACTAAATGGCTCTAAAGAACCTCATTTTTTTAACTGGGGTTCTTTTTGATTTTGAATATATGTTTCACCAAACCTAATTTTTTCATATTTGCGAATGATTGAGATTTTCATACTATTATTCAATTTCATTTAATTTCATTTTCATTTCATTTTTTAAATCTACTATTTTAAATTTAAGATACAACATTTTTAAGCACATAAAAGGGCACAATGCCTTGTGTCCTTACAATAATCTCTAATTCATGTAGTTCCAATCTGCTGTATTATGTTTAATTTGAATTCAATAAAGTTGTTCCTAAAACTCTATGTTTTGAGTCGTTTCCGAGATTCTTGTCTATTATAGAATCCAGGAAGACATTGACTAAACAAAGCAATTTTGTTTTATTCTTTAAATAGCTAATGAAATAGTTATAAGGAAAATATTAACATTTTGAGTTAAAAAAAATCAATACTGATGTTCTTCGCTGTGATTCTATAGTTTTTATGAAATCAATCTAAAGATAGATTTGAATTTATCCCTTTCTAAGCAAATAGTTAATACAAAAGCTGAAATATATACACAGTCATCATGTTGTCTTAGCCAACAAAAGTGATCAAGGTGTCTGGCTAACTTAAGGAGCAAGCAATGCCATCCCTGCCTCTCAATAAAGCGAATCTACCGTACCCCGATCCTATTCATCCTATCGTTGTCCACTTTGTCATTGCAATGGTGTTTTTTGCTTTCTTATGTGATGTAGTGGGCTACTTTACCCGTAACCACCGATTGTTTGAGGTAAGCTTTTGGAACATGTTTGTTGCATCGGCAGCTGTCTTTGTTGCCATTATTTTCGGTCAATTTGAAGCAGGTCTGGCACAAGCTTATGATTCAGTTCAGCCAGTACTCAGTCAACATACAATCACTGGCTGGTCGCTTTCAGCTATCGTTGTTGCCATAACGGCATGGCGTTTTGTCATTCGCAGCCGTGACCCGTTAAAGATACCACCTGCTTACTTAGGTGTAGCAACATTGTTGATTTGCCTGGTGTCATTCCAAATTTATCTAGGTACTAAACTTGTTTGGGAATACGGATTGCATGTGGAACCTGTAGAGGAAGCAATCAACAAAGGGGTCTTAAAATGAATTCACAACTCATGGAAGAAGGGTTGAAATTGGGTCCTAACAGACTTCCCTATGAGCTTCCCATTCATCCAAATCTAGTGCATTTTACTATTGGTCTTTTTATCATCGCCATCATCTTTGATATAGCAGGGAAACTTTTTCCTATAGAGAAACCAATCTTTAGATTTCTATCACTCTCTGTAGTTCGTGAGGGGTTCTTTGATGTTGGCTGGTATAACCTTTTAGCTTCAGCAATTATCTCATTTTTTACTGTAGCAGCAGGTTTTTTTGAGATTATGCTAGCAGATCCACCTGCTAATGTTAAGAGTCCTTGGGGATTAGGAGCAGGTATAACCATGATTTTACATGGTTTAGGTGGTATCTTCATATTAGCAGCTATTGTTGCAATGACTGTGTGGAGAGGCTTGATGCGCTACAAGCAGCATAAAAGCAATGCTAGACAAGTAAATTGGGTTTACTTACTAGTGGGTATTGGGATCATGGGGATCATGTATGTACAAGGAACGCTGGGGGGTCACCTAGGAGATACTTTCGGGGTTCATGTCACTGCTGCCCACTTGCTTCGTCATGGTGAAAACCCCAATGTAGTGCTCAAATAACCTCACAAAGAGTGCTGTGAATATTTACTTAATTTGACAGAAGCTTTTATGAGGAAACTTTTAAACTCTCTACTATTGGCTGTTTTCATCGCAGTGATTCTCTTCATCAGTCGTTGGGTAGGACAACAGGCTTACTCATGGATGCCACCTCAAGGAACGGTAGAAGCAAAACATGTCGATGAAATATTTAGTTTTCTGACCTCAATTGGAACTTTCATTTTTTTGGCGATTACTGGGGTCATTGTCTATTCACTTATCACCTGTCGGGCACCTAAGGGTGACTGGAGTCATGGTCACCCTGCTAGAGGTAGTACAAGGCTGGAAATTCTCTGGACAGTTATTCCAACCATACTGGTGTTATGGCTCTCTGCTAAAAGCTTAAGCATCTATCAGCAACTTAATATTGAAGGTTTGCCGCCAGTAGTTATGCGTCATATGCATCTGGAAGAACCAGCTAATGCTGCTGAGGTTAGTGACACCAAACCTGTGGATGAAGTGATTGATGTTTTTGCTAAGCAGTGGGTTTGGTCTTTCCTCTACCCAAATCATGTGACTAGTAATGAATTACATATGCCTGTTAATGAGCCTATTAGTCTAAGACTACATTCGCAGGACGTTGTTCACGGTTTCTACGTGCCTGAGTTTCGTTTAAAGCAAGATACATATCCTGGACGCACGATTACTCTAGTTTTAACGCCAGATCATCCAGGCAAATATCAGCTGAGGGATTCCCAATTTAGTGGTGCTTGCTTTGCTTTGATGAGAGCAGATGTATATATTGAATCCCGCCAGGCTTATAACCAGTGGCTCGCGCGTACTGCTGCTAGTCAGTCAACGATCGCATCCCCTCCAATGGTAATTGATAACACTCAGACAGCAAAGGAAATACTTAACGGTAACTTGCTCACTATCCCACCAGGTTGCTGAATCTTCTGTTGTCAACCATTCAATTTAGCAAGGAAACTCATAGATGGTAAATAATCCCAGGGAAGATAGTGTAAGAGCTGATGAGTCAGCCGAAAATTCCCACAGTGCACAACAGATCAATTGGCGAGAATATTTTAGTTTCAGCACTGATCATAAAGTCATCGGCATCCAGTACATGGTGACCACCTTCATTTTTTTCTTGATTGGTGGACTGTTAGCGATGATTATCCGTGGCGAACTGATCACCCCAGAATCAGATTTGGTTGATCGTCCCATCTATAATGGCCTGTTTACCATACACGGAACAATGATGATCTTCTTATGGATCATCCCATTTAATGCTGGTCTTGCTAACTACTTAGTACCGCTGATGATCGGGGCGCGAGACATGGCATTTCCAACGCTCAATGCGATCGCCTTTTGGTTGATTCCACCAGGGGGTCTTTTGCTGCTATCAAGCTTCTTACTAAAGACAGGTGCTCCTCAAGCTGGCTGGTGGTCTTATCCACCAGTCAGTCTCCAGAACCCGTATAGTCATGGCGAAGTGATTTGGATACTGAGTCTAGTCATTATCGGTATCTCATCAATCATGGGAGGAGTCAATTTCATCACAACAATCTTCTGGATGCGGGCACCCGGTATGACGTTCTTCCGTATGCCCATCTTCGTTTGGTCGATGATGAGCTCCCAGTTACTACAACTGTTTTGCCTACCCGCACTCACTGGTGGATTGCTCCTACTGTTTTTGGACATCGTTGTTGGAACCAACTTCTTCAAACCGTGGGAAGGTGGTAACCCTATGCTTTACCAACACCTATTCTGGTTTTACTCCCACCCAGCAGTTTACGTGATGGTACTGCCGATCTTTGGTGTTTTCTCTGAGATCCTTCCCGCCTTTTCCCGCAATCCCTTGTTTGGCTATAGATCAGTCGCGATCGCCACGATTGGGCTGGCTGTGATCAGTAGTATTGTCTGGGTACATCATCTCTTTGCCGCCGTCACACCCAGCTGGATGCGGGTATTATTTATGTTCACCTCAATGCTGGCTGCTGTGCCCACTGGTATTAAAGAGTTCGCTTGGACTGCCACCGTCTGGAGAGGTAGACTGCATCTTTTGACACCCATGCTGTTTGCTCTAGGAGGCGTTGTGATGTTTCTGTTTGCTGGCATCACTGGCGTTATGCTTGCCTCAACCCCATTCGACCTTCATGTCAACAATACCTACTTTGTGGTGGGTCACTTCCATTATGTTGTCTATAACACGATCACAATGGGGATCTTCGCGGCAATTTACTTTTGGTTCCCTAAAATAACTGGGCGCATGTATGCTGAGGGCTGGGGTAAAGTACATTTCTGGTTAACTTTTATTGGTGCTAACCTCACCTTCTTCCCTATGCATCCACTAGGATTGCATGGGATGCTACGTCGGGTTTCCTCGTACGATCCTCAATACCAATCATGGAACATTATTGCTAGCCTTGGGTCGTTTCTATTAGGCATGTCAACGCTTCCTTTCATCGCCAATATAATTGTTTCTTGGTTAAGAGGACCTAGAGCAGACGATAATCCTTGGCACGCTACAGGTCTAGAGTGGAAAACCACCTCACCACCCCCAAAAGAGAACTTTGAGGAAATTCCCGTCGTCACTGAACCACCTTACCACTACAATGACGATACTTTTGGAACTCAAGCAGCTACCCAGGAGTAGGAAAGGGGAATGAGGAGGACAAGGGAGACAAGGGAGACAAGGGAAGGGAGACAAGGAGGAATGAGCTTGTGCTTGTATTCAGACGATTCCTGCACTCCTAATAATCCCAAACTTCCACCATCTCTCACTCCCCTCACAAATCTAGTCTTGTTATAAAAAGATGCGTCAGCATCTCAAACCAGCAATAACCCTTTTCTTCACACACTCTCATATCCTCCTTGTCCCCCTTGTCCTCCTTGTCCCCCTTGTCCTCCTTCCCTTGTCTCCTTGTGCTCCGCATACCCCGAGTTCCCCATTCCCCACTCCCCATCCCTCATGCAAAACACCACACACCCCGATGAAAGCCCTTTATCCATACAGCAATTACAGCGCTATTTACCGAATTGGCTAAAGCGGTTTCTGCCAACTGGTGGCGGACGTGCTGATGATGATCATGGTAAAAGCATGTTCGGCTTCACCGTGTTTCTACTATCGGAGAGTATCATCTTCCTTAGTTTTTTCGTGACATATATTACTCTGCGATTAACAAACCCTCATTGGTTACCACCTGGCGTTAAGGGACCAGAGTTATCTACTGCTGTGATTATTAACTCAGTAATACTAGTTTCTAGTAGCTTTGTGATCCAAGCAGCAGAAGGTGCACTCAAGCGTCGTCAGTTAAAGAGGTTTCGCTTATTGTGGCTAACTACGTCTGCAATGGGAGCATACTTCTTGGTTGGTGAAGTCAAAGAGTGGCTTGGTCTTGACTTTGGACCATCAACAGGAGTCGTTGGTGGAACTTTTTATACGCTGACAGGCTTTCATGGTTTGCATGTTTTGACTGGTATTATCTTACAAATCATCATGCTTATTCGCTCCTTTATCCCAGGCAATTATAACAAAGGTAATTTTGGTGTCAGTGCAAGCACACTGTTCTGGCACTTTGTGGACGTCATTTGGGTTGTCTTATTCTCGCTTGTCTACCTCTGGCGAACATAAAAGCTATCTTGAGATAGACACTTATTTTGTAATAAATAGCTAAAAATTATGACTGGTTGAGAAATATGCCAGTACTTCATTAGTATCAAATTTAATAACTGATTCATGGCTTTACCAAATGAGGAATTTCCGACTTCACAAGGGTCACCAGCCACGGTTCGAGTGACTCCGTCACCATCATTGGTTCAAAATGATCCAATGATAAATCGTGGCTTGCAAAAGGAGCAATATCTTGGCATTTTTTCTGTTGCTATTAGTTTGATTCTTGTTGTTGGTTTTTTTAGTCGCAAAGTTGAATATGCTTTGATGTTTGCTACTGCTCTTAGTGTGGCCCTTATTGTTTTCTTTTTAACTTTATGAACTGATGAACTGTCACTCCCAAATTGGAATTTTACTGAACGAAACTGTTGAGAGTTAACAGTTAACGGTCAATAACCACAACGAGTATTTATGCAATTTAAACGCGCTTTCTTCTTATTTGCGCAAGTTGTAACTATACCGTAACTATACCAAGATGGAGAAAGTTATTTTATGAGCAATCCAGTTTATCAAACAGTGATTGTTGGTGGTGGATTTACAGGATTATTTACAGCATTACATTTGAGCCATCAACACTATCCACGAACTGTTATCTTGATCGATAAGCAAGAACGCTTTTGCTTTAAGCCTCTGCTATATGAGTATTTCAGCGGTGAAATGAATGCTACGCAGGTAGTCCCACGGTTTACGGAACTACTTGACGGCACTGGTGTTATTTTTGTGAGAGATACAGTGCAATCAATTGACCTGCATCAACGGGAAGTTAAATTAGCGTCAGGAAATACCTACAATTACAGCAACTTAGTTCTGGGTTTGGGCAGTGTTACTGGCTATTTTCACGTTGAAGGTGCTAAAGAGTATGGTCTGCCTTTTTGGACACAACAAGACGCGATCGCAATTGATCGACATTTACACGAT
Source organism: Nostocales cyanobacterium Centralia_MAG_434 (assembly GCA_021324415.1). GTDB lineage: Bacteria > Cyanobacteriota > Cyanobacteriia > Cyanobacteriales > Nostocaceae > JAJPJF01. The sequence goes on along the minus strand of JAJPJF010000517.1, from coordinate 5,665 downwards.
TGCTTGCAACAAGCCGTGCAAACTCAAGATCCGGAACAACGCCGTAGGTTGCTGACAGTTGCGGTGATTGGTGGTGGTCCTTCTGGAGTGGAAATGGCAGCTACTATAGCTGACTTGTTACCAAATTGGTATGGCGCTATGCGAGGCAATCCTCAAGAAGTGCGGGTGGTCCTGCTGAATCATGGAGATGCCATCCTCAAAGGTGATGTTAACAGTTTGCTACAAGAGACTGCTGAACAAAAATTACAACAACGCGCCGTGCCAGTAGAAATGTTGATGGGGTCGGAAGTCACGGCTATTGGTCCCGATTTCGTCGAGTATAAGCACAATGGTAAGCAAGAAAAGCTTCTCACTTCTTCTGCTATCTGGACAGCTGGCACTGCTACCAATCCGCTAATTCAAAATCTGGCAGTTCCAAATGAACATCGAGACAAACACGGTCGCTTACAAGTTTCCACAACTTTACAATTGCCCGACTTTCCTGAAGTATTTGCAGGAGGTGATTGTGCCTTTGTCCCAGAAACTTCTTGGCCCGCGACTGCACAGGTTGCTTATCAACAAGGGGCAACAATTGCTCATAACCTCAAAGCGATCGCTTTAGGACGTGAACTCATACCAGCCAAAGTTAACCTCAGAGGCACACTCCTCAAACTAGGATTAGATGATGCCGCTGCCAATATATACGACACTTTTGAGGTGACAGGTGAACCTGCGCATTTAATCCGTCAAGGCACGTATTTAGAACTCTTACCAACTCCAATTCATAACTTTAAAGCTACCAGTGAATGGCTGAAGGACGAGATTTTTCACCATTATCTCTCTTCTGATGGTGCAGGCAAAAAAGTTGTGCAGACAGCGGAAATTGTCGGTGGAGCAGTCGTAGGTGTTCTAGTTGCTAGAAAACTCCTCCAAATGTTAGGTAACGATGATGACAAACACCAATAAGGGATAATCGCTGACGTCCTTCTTTATCACCCATTCGGGTCAAGGCAAAACAAGAAATTGTTACCTAGACTATGAAGAGAACAACTTTCTAAGAGTAGTTCATTCATCTTAGAGGTAAAACAATGAATCGGATTCTAAAACACACTCTCTTACCCACCCTAGTTGCTACAGGTCTAGTTGGAGTCAATCTAGTTGCTGCAAAACCTGCATCTGCAAACGATCAGTGGATACGAGATGTTGGCATTGGTGCTGCTACAGGGTTGGTAACAGGAGCCGTTACCCATGATGGTTCAACCATCAGCAATGTTATCAATGGAGCTGGAGCAGGTGCTGCTGTTCATGCTGCTAGTGATGGTCGTAACTATCATAAAGGTAGTGATTTGCTTCGAGATGTTGGCGTGGGTGCAGCAGCAGGCACCGTGTCAGGAGCAATCACCAATCATCATCATCCTGTTAACAATGTTATCAATGGTGCGGCAACAGGTGCGCTCATTAATATCCTGGGGCATTAACCTAGTTTTGTCTCGTGGTTTCAACTAGCAGTTGTCAGGTGCCTACTAAGGCTCAAACTTTGAGTAAGCGGTGCGCTGTAGATAGTGCATCGCTTACTTGAATTGCTAAGGACTCTCAAGTATTAGGAATCAGTCTACCGCAAGGATAAGTGGCGGTCTCCTCGGAAGCAGTATCAGCTACAGCTTTTGGAACTTGATCTAATGGTTGAGTTTTGGCTTTTATATAGTCTGTTCGTAATGTCTTCAGCATCTGCTCTCGTTTGTCATACAACCGCTTCAAGGGACGAGGCTGGGACTGGTTCATAATATAAGCGGTGACTAAAGGTAGTGCAATTGTGCTGTCTGTATAACAAACAATTGTACTCGGCAATTCCTCAGGATCAATTTTTCCCCAGCTCACAGCTTCGCTAGGTGTTGCACCAGACAAACCCCCAGTGTCTGGACGAGCATCTGTAAACTGGACAAAGAAATCATGTCCGCGTTCTTCTAGTCCCAAGACTTCGTGAAGTTGTGGTTGGGTTTGGAGCAAAAAGTTTTTGGGACTACCACCACCTATAATGACAGCGGCACTTTTGCCTTTTGCTTCACGCGCATAGTAGGCGATCGCAGCCGTCTCATTCACGTCAATCGCTGGATCTAATATCAATTTAGAGCCTTCTAAGGACAAAGCTGCAACATTCATTCCAATAGAACTATCGCCTGGAGAAGAAGTGTAAATTGGCACTCCACACTCGTAAGCTGTAGCCAGCAAGCAAGAATGTTCTACTCCCAACTGTTTTTCTACCTCTCGGACATACTTGCCTAACAGATGATGGAACTCTGCAGTTCCCATCCGCTTCTGAAATGGTTCTGCTTGCAGTATCTTGCGAATAAAAGCATCTGTTTCTAGTAGAACATCGTAACCAAAGATAATGTCATAAATACGGATAGTGCCTTGCTGGCGCAGCTTCACATCATCCAAAAATGGATTGCCAGCGAACAGTTCAAAACCTAACCCATAGTGCATATCGTGATAGAGATTAGCACCAGTACTAATCATCCAGTCAATAAAACCATTGCGGATTAAAGGTGCCAGTGCAGATACTCCTAAGCCAGCTGGCGTCATTGCACCTGAAAGGCTTACTCCCACAGTCACATTTTCTTGAAGAACCTCCCGACTCAGCAAATGGCATATCTCCCGCAACCGTGCTGAATTGTAAGCAGTGAAGTAATTATCAATTAAATCAACCACTCCGACGTTGCTTGGCATTGGTGCAGGTGCAATTTTCTTGCCCAGTTGTTTTGACATTTTCGATAATCCCCGGAACAATAACTGTTAATCTGTCTGTGGGCAACCCGATACCTATCCGAATCAACAGACAAGATACAATCTTAACTATATGTCAGCCCGATACGGGTGATGTCACAAGAAGCTTCCTTTAAGAACAGTGCCGTGATTATCACAGCAGTGCCGTAACTATGACGATACTTAGGATACCTATATAATGCAACCCAATGACTCTTTGGAAACCACTAGTGATATGACCTTGACCAATGAGCAGTATCGTAAAAAGATGCAGCGACGCAAGGAAGTACAGGATCAGCGACTTGCTCAAGCAATGCCAGACAAGGGTTTGATCATTGTGAACACAGGCAATGGTAAGGGAAAAACAACTGCAGCTTTGGGAATGGTTTTGCGATCGCTTGGTCATGGGTATAAGGTCGCTATCATCCAATTTATTAAAGGGTCATGGGAACCTGCTGAAAAAAGAGTTCTCAGTTTATGGCCAGACCAATTAGAATTTCATGCTATGGGTGAAGGCTTTACTTGGGAAACCCAAGACCGCGATCGTGATATTGAAAAAGCAATTGCCGCATGGCAAAAAGGATTAGAATATATACTTAATCCAGACTTCAAGCTGGTATTGTTGGATGAAATTAATATTGCTATAAAACTTGGATACCTGAGAGTTGAAGAAGTTCTCTCTGGATTAGAGCAGAAACCTGCTGACAAGCATGTAATTCTTACAGGTAGAAGTGCACCCACGGCACTTATTCAACGAGCTGATCTAGTAACGGAAATGACTTTAATTAAACATCCTTTCCGCGATCAAGGTGTTAAAGCACAACCAGGGATTGAATATTGAGAGGTACTGGACAAACTTTCTAACCTCGCAGATTTGCTTTACACATTTGCAAAATTTGCCGATCTTTAGCGCCAATGGAGTGTAGCTGATAATAGTCTTGTAAGGTGACTGAGTGACCATAACTGATTGGTTCATCTTCACTTAATTTAGGTAGTGTATTATTTGTAGCTACCTGCATTGGGCTTGAGTCACCAGCATACCCTTTGACTGTCATTGCTAACTCACCTGAGGGGTATAGTGTGCCATTAAAACAGCTGTATTCTGAGCCAGGTATGTATAGAGCACCTACCACTTTCCCTTGTTGTTTATCAAACACTATATAGCCTTGACCCAATTGACCGGGTTGTGGTACCTGACCATATAAATACAAGCCGTTTTGCTGTGGTAAATTCCCCTTTGGAAGTATTTGTGTCTGTGTTGTAGATCCTTGAGATTTTGCTGCTTGCACTGGAGCGCTTCTCTGCAACCAAGTGTACGTTTGTGGTTGATTACTTGCGATCAGAGAAGAATTTGTGGCGGGAACTGCTGATTTTGCAAGTGCTTTTTGATGATGAGTTGTCTTAGGGCGAGATTGGAGACCAAGTTTTGTGCGAAGGCGTGTGGTCCTCAGACTAAACTCGGAGCCCAGAATTTTGCGGAGATGGGCTGTATTAAGTCTAGACTGATAATTCAGCTTTTTAGGGAGGTAGGCTTGTTGGCGGATAGATTCTGGATTAAAAGCCGCATTGCGCTGTAGCCAGGTGTATGTGTGATTATCCGAATGTGATGCGGTAAGTGTACGTAAGTATTCCATTTGGGTACTCAGTACTGGTTTAGCACGATAGGCAAAGACACCGCCAAAGATGAGAAGTAAGCCAAGTAGGGGAATTCTCAACTGACGAGGGGGAATTAACTTATTAAAATAGTTCACCCATTTTTCTCCTATTAACAAACTACTTTGTGTTTTCCACTACTTACTTAAACCGTAACTAAGTGTTTATGGACAATGGCTCAGTCGAAGGTGTGATTTATACTTTCCGTACAATACCTCTGAAAATAAAATTTATATAGAATTTTCAGAGATGATATTAGACTACCATCACTTAGCATATTTGACCTTTACTAAGGAGTTTAACCTGATCGGGTCAATTTTGATAAATCTCAAAAATCTGACTGAAAAAGTCTCATTTTTGTTTTTTTCTGTTCAGTTTATAAATTGATTTGATATTTTGTGAACAGATTGACATCGTTAGAAGCAACACAAGCGATTCTCTCAATTCCAGAATTGTGGCAATATGTTAGGCGCGTTAGCTTAAAAAAATTGCCTCCTGAATTTAGGAGGCGCACAAACTCACCCTAGAAGTAGAAAGGTTTTAAATCTCTACTCTTAACTAGCAACGTACTCTTTGACATTAGAACGTCTGCGACGCAGATGAGCTAGGGCTTGATGCTCTAACTGACGAACACGCTCACGGCTAAGGTTTAATCTCTCCCCAACTTTTGCCAAAGACATTTCGTTGCCATCTTCTAACCCAAAGCGTAGGGCTAAAACTTCCCGTTGCTGTGGAGTGAGTTCTGCCAACATGTTATTTAAGTCTTGGCGCAAGAACTCTTGAGTCATGTAATGTTCTGGAGATGGTCCCTCATCTTCAAGCATTTCTTGGAGTTCAGTATCTTGGTTATCCCCAACTTTCACGTCTAGAGAAACTGGTTGACGCGCCATGTTCAAATATTCACGTATTTGAGCAGGTTCTAACTCTAGCTCTTTGGCTATTTCGGCAGGAGTTGGCGATCGCCCCAACTGTTGAGCAAGTTCTCGCTGCACTTTCTTGATTTTGTTCAGCTTTTCAGTAATGTGAATGGGCAAGCGAATTGTACGGCCTTGTTGAGCTATGGCTCGAGTAATTGCTTGGCGAATCCACCAATAAGCATAAGTAGAGAATTTATAGCCTCGTGTGGGATCAAACTTCTCAACTCCTCTTTCTAATCCCAGAGTTCCTTCTTGAATGAGATCTAGGAACTCCATGTTTCGCTTTTGGTACTTTTTGGCAATAGCTACCACTAGGCGCAAATTCGCTTCGATCATCTTGTGCTTTGCCCGCT
>JAJPJF010000252.1 GCA_021324415.1 Nostocales cyanobacterium Centralia_MAG_434 | reverse complement strand
TTTCAATAAGTGGGTCTTGTTGACAAAGCTAGACCTACTTTTTTTACCATAAATTGCTACACTCTTTGCATTTCAAGTCTTTCAGCATCCTTGGTCACCCCGTCAGGGCTTTCCATAAGGCTGTAGCGGTTTCAGTTTCCGATTTTTCTGAACTAATCGCCAATGTCGCTATGTCAAATTGATTACCAATACATGCTGCGAATTTTAAAATATTCTGTGTTGTTTCTGGCAATTTTTGTAACTGCAATGCCATAAATTCAACAACATCATCGGAGAGAACTAAGGCTTTGACTGCAACAATATCGCACTGCCAATTTCCCTCATTCAAATCAAATTTAATGAATCCATCTTCATAGAGTGCCTTGAGAAACTGGGTGCTAAAAAATGGATTACCTTTGGTTTTTTGATATATCAATTGCGTTAATGGTTCAGCAATCTCTAAGGCACAACTTAGTGTGTCTGCCACTAGTTGATTTAAACTAGAGATACTTAAAGACGCAAGAGTAATAGTATTGATTATAGCTTGTTCTTTCCTAATTTCTTCTAAAGTAAATATTAAAGGATGGGCGGCTGAAACTTCATTATCTCGATAGGCACCAATAAGTAATAAATATCCCTTAGATGATTCATTCATTAGCAACTCTATCAACTTCAATGAGGCTGCATCTGCCCACTGTAAATCATCTAAAAACATCACTAAAGGATGTTCTTTTCTAGAGAATACCTGTACAAACTTCTGAAATAATAAATTAAATCGGTTTTGAGCAGCAGTTCCGGATAGCTTGACGGCTGATGGTTGTTGACCAATAATTCTTTCTAATTCGGGAATGACTTCAATAATGACCTGGCCATTTTCCCCGACAGCTGCTAAGATTTTGTTTTTCCATATTTGAATTTGAGCATCGCTTTCTGTGATTAATTGCTCTATTAAATTCCGGAAGGATTGCACAAATGCTGAGAAAGGTACATTGCGATTAAATTGGTCAAATTTACCTCTAATAAAATAACCACGTTCGCGAACAATCGGTTTATGCACTTCATTGACAACCACAGTTTTCCCAATTCCAGAAAACCCTGCTACTAGCATCATTTCCGTTGCTCCGGTGCTAATGCGCTCAAATGCTTGCAAAAGCGTTTTTACTTCGGCTTCTCTGCCATATAACTTATCAGGAATTATAAAGCGATCGCACACATCGCGTTGTGCGATTGGGAAACTCTCAATTTTTCCAGTTGTCTTCAGTTGTATCAAGCATTTTTCTAAGTCATATTTCAAACCTAATGCACTTTGATAGCGGTCTTCGGCATTTTTCGCCATGAGTTTGCCAACTATCTGTGAGAGTACAAAGGGGATATGGACATTGACTTCATGTGCTAAAGATGCTGTTTGTGCAATATGACAATGCACTAACTCTATCGCATCTTGTGCCTGAAATGGCAATTGTCCTGTCAGTAATTCGTAAAAAGTGACCCCTAAAGAATAAAAATCAGTACGATAGTCAATACCCCGATTCATTCTTCCAGTTTGTTCGGGAGAAATATAACCCAATGTCCCTTCCAACACATTTGGACTGGTTACAGTTTGGGTTTCTCTTGACAGCAAAGAGGCTAGACTAAAGTCAATTAATTTAACCTGTCTCGTTTGTGGATTAATCAGGATATTGGCAGGTTTAATATCTTTATGAATAATGCGATTGCGATAGAGTATGTCTAGTGTGTCACATAGTGCGATCGCAATGGTTAAAAATTCCCCAATAGAGATTCTATGTAAAGTCTCTACCTTGGCAAAATCATTTAGGGAAATTCCCCCAAAGTCTTCCATCACCAATGCATAGCCATTTTGGTAAGCTTCTAAGCTGTAGGTTTGAATAATACTAGGTGAGTTAAGATTTTTGGCGATCATGTACTGATTGCGAAACTGAACCAGTTCACTGAAACTGGGATAAGGATTTTTCAGCAGCTTGATAATCACACCTAAAGAGTCAGCCTCTCGATCAGCTCGATAAACTAGTGTCCTTGAACCGTTATAGAGTTCTTCGCCGATCTCATATCCAGGAATGCTAACTAACGTACTAACCATACTGTCGAATTTTTAAGCCCTCATTGTTTAGTATTCCCACTTAAAGCCAAAAAGCAAAAGCAATTTCACTTTGACTCATGTGCATCCACTTAATTTCTCTTTACCAAGCATATTGTATTAAAAGGGATAGTCGCATTTTTATTAAACGTGGGTTAGGTAGATATCTTAGCCTACGGAATCCTATCACAGTGTCTCTGTTTGAAGGCCAATACATACGGCGATCGCATTCTTAAAATACGAACTACCATCATAAATAAGCACCCGTTATAGAAAGTCTTACCTAAAAATCTAGGTATTTTTTTGAGTAATTCTTCTATGGAAAGTTATTCTATAAATCGCTACTGTAATTATTAGTTGCATATTGAATATTCAACGTCCAAAACTCTCATTTAAACTAACACAGCGTCTTAAATATGTTACACAAGAATATACAATCTGAGTTGTTTATTGAGTTATCTAACAAACAACAGCATTTTATAGCTGGTGGTGGCGGTCCCACAATGGATGCTGCCATTGATGCGACTGAGCAAGTTACTAATACGCTTGCTTTTCTTTCAAAGCTTCTTCCAAAAGAACTCCCTATCAAAACAACATTATTCTAAGTTGGAGATTTTCTTAATAACTACAATTCAAGGTTGCTACTTTGTAAAGGCTGCATGATATTGAGCAATTCAAAAACTGCTACTACCGATCATCAGAAATTACCTAAAAATATAGGTGTTTTTTGAGTATTTTCTCTATATAGAATCCTCCCATCAACAGCTACTGTAATTATTAGTTGAATATTTAATTTCAACTTCATTATCAATTAAATATTCAACAGCTACAACTCTCATTTTAACCTACAGGAATTCTCTCATATGTTACACAACAACATCCAATCTGAGTTGTTCATCGAGTTATCTCTCAAGCAAGAGCAATTTGCGGCCGGTGGTGGTCCTACACTAGGTATTGTCAGTGATGCAACTCAGTATATCGCCAATACTGCACCAACTACCTCGGGTGCTTCTGCTAATCCTTTAGGCGGTGTCTCAAAGGGAGTAGCTCTTCCTGGTGAACTTGACTCCTTTGGTGGTCAAACATCATTGGGTGCTTCCGGTGTTCCTGGTTTGGCAATTCCTGCGGCTCTTACCTTCCCTAGTATCGCTGGTCCACGAACAGCTGCTTTAACACAGCCTACCCAACGCTCTCTCGGTCTTCCGCCTGTCCCTGGTGTTGCTGCTGTTGCTCCCCTCCTTGCTCTTCCTGCCCTTTTGGCAGATCCTTAAAACATAAACTAAACAACCTTTGTGGAAAACTTGGGTTATTGGGGAGGTCCTTGATTAAAAACTTACGCACAATTGCTGCATAACTTTCTGAAGATAGCTTATGGAAGCAATTGCCACTTAAGCGATCGCCATCACCTCGCCCACAACTCTAGCATCCTAGAATAGGAGTAAGTATCAATTCACGTTATCAGCTACCACTCTATTGTTTACCTAGGGTGGCTTTTCTAGTTATAGTCAGTGTTAGAGGTACTGAGAGCTCAACAATGAACAAAGAAGGAAAGCAGGAGTAGCAATACTTGTGTTGTGTAGCAAATGTATCTCGTTACAGTTTAACAGTTCAGAGATGCTAGTGAGAGCGATCGCAGACTTAATGAGCCCCTCCACAAGGAAGATGAAAGATATCAGTCTGGCTCTTTATTTACACCTTAAGTACTTACTACAATACTGCTATTGAAAGAGGAATAAATGGCAAACAGCCATTTAGTATATACATATGCGTTAACTGACATATTTTCAGATACAGCATATTTCCAAGGAGATTTCAAGAACGGCTGTTTGCGGACGCCGTTTCTTTTTATTGATTTTATTGAGCTTTTAATTTATTGCTATGGGTGTATGGCAATATTTTTTGAGACTCATTCGTATAATTGAAAACATTTGAAAAAATTAACTAATGACTCCTAAATTTATAGTTTGCATTATCAAATAAGCTTTGATAAACTTCGAGTTCGAAATATATGTGGGCTGACAATTTATGATTTAAACAAATAATTTGCTAGTCTGCACAAGAAATTTAATACCAATCCCAAATCAGAAACCCTTGCTCAGACTAGCTTTCTTAACTTTGAATTGTGAATTTTGAATTGGTATTAAGATACTGCTCTTAATTATTAGAAATAAGATAAGCTTAATAATAGAAATTAAAAATAGGCTTAAATAATTAAGAGTTCCCTTAAGCTTATGGTTACAGTACTCATTCTCATCTGTTTAGGTGTCTTAACCCAAGTTGTGGTACTAGCCACTTCCCGGAACACAGATCCCCGATTTACTCCACCTTGTAACACCTGTGGATATCAAATGCCACCAATGGAGTATCCGATCACTTTGCCTAAATGTCCAAATTGTGAACGACTGCTCAGTCTTGGTGTTAACCTCAATGACTAAATGATTCCAGAAGTTGTATTAGCTTTTGAGTGTCACATTCCACCTGTACAATCTCATCCTCTTCCTTCTTTTTGTTCCCCTTTTCCTGTCCTTATTGTGAAGTCTTATAAAAAAATACATGTAATCTAAAAGTAGTTGTACTAGTAATACCTGAATAATGGTTTAATTGTTTACTCATTAAATAATTCTGCATTACTCAGGTTTGAAGGGAGACTGCAATGTCAGTGATAGGTGATAATTGGCGTCAGTTGTTGGGGATAGCCGTTAGTGGTGCTTGCACATTCAGTGCAAGTTGTGTGACTGCCCAAATTATACCGGATCGAACTCTACCCAATAATTCCATTGTTACAGTCAATGGCAGCGTCTCCAATATTACTGGAGGAACGCAAGCCGGACGTAATTTATTCCATAGTTTTCAACAGTTCTCTGTACCAACAGGGGGTAGGGCTTTCTTCAATAATGGACTAGATATTCAAAATATTATCAGTAGGGTAACAGGTGGGTCAGCCTCTAATATAGATGGAATCATCCAGGCTAACGGTACAGCGAATGTGTTCTTGCTCAACCCGTCAGGAATTGTATTCGGACGCAATGCTAGCCTGAATATCGGTGGTTCATTTGTAGCTACTACTGCTAATGCTATTCAATTTGGTAATCTCGGGTTTTTTAGTGCTTCCAACCCAGATGCACCATCACCATTACTAACAATCAATCCTTCCGCGTTATTGTTCAATCAACAATCAA
>JAJPJF010000058.1:0-15000 GCA_021324415.1 Nostocales cyanobacterium Centralia_MAG_434 | reverse complement strand
GCTTTCCTGGGAAATCTGAATACTTATCCCAAACACCCGTTACTCAAAAGCAACTCGACGACTGCATTCAAAAAGTAGGAACCTTTGCTGAAGATAATCGTGCCGGGATTGAGCAAACCTTACACCGGATCAGCGCCATCCGTAACCGCAATGACAAGATTATTGGTTTGACCTGTCGTGTTGGGCGAGCAATATATGGCACGATCGCAATGATTCGGGATTTAGTAGAAACTGGTAAATCAATTCTCATGCTGGGCCGTCCTGGAGTGGGTAAAACGACAGCTTTGCGGGAAATTGCCCGCGTTTTGGCAGACGATTTCAATAAGCGTGTGGTAATTATCGACACTTCTAACGAAATTGCTGGGGATGGAGATATTCCTCACCCAGCGATTGGTAAGGCACGGCGGATGCAAGTAGCACGTCCAGAACTACAGCATCAAGTCATGATTGAAGCTGTGGAAAACCACATGCCAGAGGTCATTGTGATTGATGAAATTGGCACAGAACTAGAAGCTTTGGCCGCACGTACCATTGCAGAACGTGGTGTGCAATTGGTCGGTACTGCTCACGGTAATGAAATCGAAAACCTGATTAAAAACCCGACTCTATCTGATTTGGTTGGTGGTATTCAATCGGTCACTTTAGGGGATGATGAAGCTAGAAGACGGCGCACGCAAAAGACGGTTTTGGAACGCAAAGCACTTCCCACCTTTGATATTGCAGTAGAAATGTGGGAACGTCAGCGTTGGACTGTGCATGAAAATGTTGCTGAGACTGTGGATGCTGTACTGCGCGGTCATCAACCGCACCCACAACTTAGAACAATTAATGATTTGGGTCAGATAACGATTACATCCCCTGTTTACACCGTCAAGGCTAACACGACTGCAAATATTACTCATAGTCTACGGCAAGTCTTGGGAATGAAGTCACCTGATACTACCGATGCAGGAGAATTGAACCAATTAGCACAGGGTAGCCAACAATCGGAGATTGATGCTCTGGAAGAAGCTAGATTGGCCGTAGAACAGATTGTCATTCCTAAGAGACAACCAGTTGAATTACTACCTCGTTCTGCGAAACTGCGCTCCATGCAGCATGAATTGGTTGAACGCTACCGTCTCAAGTCTCATAGCTTTGGTAAAGAACCTATGAGGCGTTTAAGAATTTACCCCAATTAACAATATCAATGAAGCAGCGAAGATTTTCTCTTCGTACGCTACCAAACATATGAACACGAGTACATTTTTTATGCTTAAAAACAAGCAGCAAGAGCAAAACAGGCAGGCAGTGGCATTTGGAAAGTTACTTGCAAGACCAATGCAACCACAGCAAAAATCAGCACAAGTTGGTCTGCAATCACTCAGTTTGGATGGCAATCGCGATGCTCTCCTCTACGTACCCAAAAGCTATCAAGCAGATAAACCTGCACCATTAGTACTGATGTTACACGGTGCTGGTGGTGATGCACCGGGTGGTCTGGCTCCATTCTTACAACAGGCTGATGATGCCGGACTCATTCTACTTGCGCCTGCTTCACGTCTCAAAACGTGGGATATGCTGTACGGTGAGTATGATGCAGATATTGCCTTTATCAATCAAGCATTGATACTGACATTCAGCCATTATGCTGTAGATCCAGCACAGATCGCCGTTGAGGGTTTTTCTGACGGTGCTTCTTATGCACTGAGTGTCGGCATTACTAATGGTGATTTGTTTTCACACATTATTGCCTTCTCTCCTGGGTTCATGAGACCACAAAAGCAGCAGGGAAAGCCACAAATCTTTATTTCACATGGTAAATGGGACAACGTTCTGCCAATTAACCGATGCAGTCGTAAAATCGTGCCTCAACTACAACATGCTAACTACGATGTAGTTTATCAAGAGTTTGATGGTTTTCATACAGTTCCCACAGGCATTGCTAATTCTGCACTCGAGTGGTTTGGTAGTTAGAGTATTGAACCTCATGACTGTTGTGCCAAAGGAAATTTAACGGCACGATGCACTCATTTGTCATCCGTTTGCGATCGCAGCAAAATTTCATCTGGTAGTTGACCTGGTCGACGAGCATCTGGTGGCAGTCCATGAGGATTCAAGACTCCTTTGGGAAGGTAAACTAATTCTCGCAGAGGTTGCACCATCGGATCTTGAGTAACTTTGTAAGGAACTCTGCCCAGCGCAACATTATCCATATTCAACTCGTGGCGATCATAAACGCCAAGTTCGTACTCCTCAGTAAATGACAAACAATTCGTTGGGCAAAACTCTACACAATTGCCGCAGAACAGACAAGCACCAAAGTCAATGCTGTAGTGATTCAGCTTTTTCTTTCTGTTAACTTTGTCAAATTCCCAATCCACTACAGGAAGGTTAACAGGGCAAACTCTCACACAAACTTCACAAGAGATACATTTATCAAACTCAAAGTGAATTCGACCGCGAAACCGTTCAGAGGGAATGAGTTTTTCGTAAGGATACTGCACGGTAATTGGGCGACGACCCATATGGTCGAAGGTAACTGATAATCCTTGCCCAATATATCGAGCTGATTGAACGGTTTGTTTGGCGTAATCACTTACTTGTTTTAGGAATTTAAGCATTGTTCAAGCACTCCCAGCTTGAAGAGAACTTAATTAACTGTCAGAGCTAGCAGCCCATCAATTCAGATAAGTTGAGTCTTCAGGTTATCTCTGTAACTTTTTCCTTTTCCTTGGACTTAAGAGCAGGAGGTATCGGTACTCCCATTGCCTCAGTTATCTCATTCGGTGGCTGATGACGAGAAGCTGCTTTTAGGTATTCACCAGTCAAAATCGGGGGCACAGATTTCATATTGTGCTTGGTGCTATAGTAGCGGTGCGTCTGCTTAATTTTATCCCGCTCTTGCATTGATTCATTGGATATCTTTTTCCGCAGCTTAATGATGCTATCTATGAGTGCTTCTGGGCGTGGAGGGCAGCCAGGTATGTAAACATCAACGGGAAGAATTTTATCAGCTCCTCGAATAGCAGTAGGAGAATCGACGCAGAACGGACCGCCAGTAATCATACATATTCCCATAGCAATGACATACTTAGGTTCAGGCATCTGCTCATAAAGCCGAAGGGTTACTGGAGCCATTTTCATTGTTATTGTACCTGCCAAAATAATTACGTCAGCTTGGCGGGGGCTGCTACGGGGAATCAAGCCAAACCGATCAAAATCAAACCGAGAGCCAATCAAGCCAGCAAGTTCAATAAAGCAGCAAGCCGTACCATACAGCATAGGCCATAAGCTGGAGAGCCGCGCCCAATCATACAAATCGTCTAGCGTTGTTAAAATGACGTTCTCAGAGAGTTGTTGAGTCACCCCGTATTCAACAGGTGAAATTATTCTCTGCTTCTCAAAAGAATCATCTGGATTGATATTGTTGGAATTTCTCATCATGGTTACAGATGAATTTGAACAAATTAATGTCCCTGCTTTAACACTAATTAGCAAATTTTGCTTTTTAGCTAATACCTCTGTTTTTAGGCGCTAGCTGAACTGGGTACCTTGATTTCTGCTGACTTCACAAATCCGTAGTAGAAAGCGATCGCAGCAGCAATGGCATTGAGCCAGATATTATTGCCAAAAAGGTCATCCCAAACAGAGTATTTGTGAAAGGCAGCAGCCCTAGAATAGCACCTGCTGCATAAACGATAGCAAAGATGCGATTGAACACAATTGCTCCGCTTAAGCTAGTAAATGCAGCAATTCCCCATAGACCGACTAATATCCCAATCGCATTAACGATCTTTGCCCACGACTCGGATGCGAGGTCTGATCGCAAATCCACACTGAGTTCACTATTAGCATTGACGTAGGCCGCTGTCCAAGGTACTCCGTGACTATCGGTCAATCTAGGTCCTCCACCAGAGAGGACTAAGAACTGCGGGTTCGTCATCGCCTGGTGAATTATCTGCTCTTTCTCCATATTGCCGGAGAGGAAATTCATGAGCATATTGCTATCTGCAGTATTCTTCAGTTCGCCGCTCACTCCATCAAGGAGCATTGTCAAGGTTGCCCCAACAATTATTTTATGTTTAATTTACTTCCTCTACTTAAAAGTAACGGCTCCAGTTTTCCTTAATTTCTATCTGGAGATATAGCTTTGAAAGAATTTTTCTTAGATCGGCTTTACTCATTTAAGTAGCACCGATCAAGTTATCACTCAAGGATTCTAATAAAGCACGCAGGATTTTACCATGTTGGTTGATAACCCAGGGAAAAGAAACAAGCTGATTGATGAAAATAAGTTTGTATTGATGACGACCAGATAAGTTAACAAATATCACTCCTTCAGATAAAAGCAAACTATAGAGCTTAATATTAGGAGAAAGATAGAAGAAAAAAGTACAAAGCTTTTTAGAAAAAATTAGTCTTCAATAGTTAAATAGTAAATAAAGTTTTTTAAATAAAATTTAAAAACAATGGTGGTTCTTACTACAAGTAAGATAATTCCAAAGTGCATCAAATATGCATACTATTGGTAAGGAAATTAGAGCACTGATGGCTGACCTATCCTTTGGCACAAGTAATAAAAGCAGCAAGTCTATATTAATCAACAGGATAAACAGTAATTTTACCCCCTTTCGCCATTGGTGTGTAGTACCAACAGATGTAATTGCATATATTGTATTTTACAAATAAACCATCAATCAGTACTTTTAAACTCGCATTTTTGAAAATTTAAGAGATATCTGTTTCAGATAGCCAAAGCATAGTTTCATAGCCGACTCTATCTATATTTTGCTTTGGTCTTAAAGGCATTTCTACCAAATAAATCCAGCTTTCTGACTCTGGTCTATAGTTTTTAATGACACCTTCTCCACCAACAAACACTACTTTTTGCCCTTTTCTAAACTTAGGTCCTACCAAAGTATTTGGTATCATGTCTCTTCTTGCCTTGATTTACAAAGGTTACTTATTGTTTTAACTACAAACAAAACGATAATTTTCTATCATAAGTTTTAATATCTTCTCTATCAGTAGTATTAACTTTATAATGGTATTGCATGCATCTATTTTTAATTGATTTTTTGGTAATGTTACAAAAGTGTTTCTCAGAGATTAGGTAGGTTAAATTCATATCTACAATAAGAGTAAGATGTATACATTAAGCCTAACTACCTAAATATGTCAAATTGAAGATGAAGAGAAAAAATCATTGTATGCTTGATCACTTATAAACTTTATTTTGAAACTTCATTTATATCAGGACTGTGATAAGGGTATGTTATTCATAATTTTTCCTAAATATTCAATAATCAACTTTTGTATTCGTTTTTATTCATTAAGACATAAGATTGTAAAAAGAAATTTGTCTTTTGAATTCCATAGAAAAACAGCCAAATAAATCTAAAGAAAGTGAGCAATTCCTTTTTAGAATGAATAATATCGATTTAACATCAAACTTGTTATGCTATCTTTTGCAAGATTAAAGGAATTCGGTCATTGTTATGTCTAAACAAAAAGTTGAAGAGATTACGCTTTTTCTGAATCAAACTCTAGCTGAGTATGAGGTAATTCCAGCACATTTTGGTTGGCATATTCACTTGAAAGATAAGTACTGTGGACATCTGGAATATCAAGAAACGATAGGATGGCAAGGTAATGCATTAAATTCTCTCCCAAAAACAGTAAGAGTAAAGCTTCAAAAGGGTCTTGTCAGATTTCAGTAATGGTTAGGTTTAAAAAGAGAGGTTTTCACCCTCCCACTTTGTCTTGATAGAAACGGTATTACTTGTTCACCACTATGCGAAGCGTTCAGAGTTGAAGGAAAGTGCCAGCATTTTCAAGACACAAGTTTTCCTAAAAGAGTCGTTGGTGCAATTGGGTCAACAACACCATAATACTTATAAGGGATAAATCCCTTC
The DNA here is from genome assembly GCA_021324415.1 of Nostocales cyanobacterium Centralia_MAG_434. Classification (GTDB taxonomy): domain Bacteria; phylum Cyanobacteriota; class Cyanobacteriia; order Cyanobacteriales; family Nostocaceae; genus JAJPJF01. The sequence goes on along the minus strand of JAJPJF010000058.1, from coordinate 9,103 downwards.
AGCATAGCTGCCCTCTGCCCTCTGCCTTTCCTCGATAAGGTGTTATGGCTTAGCTTGAGCAATACGCCGTTTCATTTGCTGATTGTAAACTGCTACAATTATTGCAGAGATAAGTACATAAGAAATGATGGCTGGCTTAATCCCTTCTTCAGTAAAGTCAGACACACCAATCAACAAAGCTAAACCTGGATTACGAGTGGCATTAGAAATTGCTAAAGTTATTTGTGTTTCTGGTATGGGGGTGCCTAGCACGTGACCAATCAACAAGGAGGCGACTGCCATAACTGCGATCGCCAGAATCGAAACAATTCCTAAGTGAATAAAAATACCTAAACTCTTAACTAAAATCAAAATTGTCAAAATCAGGAACATAATATTAGCAATTTTAGCGATGGGTTCTGCAATAGCTTCTGCAAGCTCGGGAATGCCTTTACGAATCGCTAGACCAATGACTAGTGGAATGAACTGCACCGCTAAAACTTGCTTAAAAATTTCCTGAGGTGTGACAGAAACATCATGGCGATAAATCGCACTCATAGTTGCAACAAGTAAAGGCGTAAGCACGACTGCAAGAAAGGAAACTGTTTCCTGGAAGCTTATTGCAAAGGAAGCATCCCAACCCATTTTAGAAACTTTGCGATAAAGTAGTGGTGCACCAGGCGCGCATGCCATCAAGATTATGCCAATTCTTACGTCTGATGGAAGCTGAAACACTGCCAGGACTATTATTGCTGCTATGGGAACCAGCACAAACGCCGCCAATAAAGAGCGAATCAGCATTTTTGGTTGACGCCAAAGATATGTAATATGCTCGAACGTCAAGTTCAGTCCCATTCCCAACAACAGCGAGAATACTGTGAGCTTGACGTAGTTAGAAATCAGTGTTGTTATTGTATCTGCCATAGCACTAATCTCCTTCAGCAGCGGTGCCACCAAAGTTTGTTAATTTGTATGTACAGGCAGCTCTTCTTTTAGGTGAGTAGACATTATGTTTTTATGGATCTCCTGAAAGCGTGAGCAGCTATCTTAGAAGAGAAAAGTGAAAAACTAGGGAGCATCGCCTTCAGCAGATGTGGCTTAAAGCACCCATCGTTATTAGAAGTGTTGTTGGTAATATTGTTCTATGAGACCTACAGCATGTAATAATGGGGAATCTAACGGCTCTATCCAATCAGCCACATTACGAGCCAGCCCAAGGGTTCCACTTCCTCCTGATGATTCAAGGTTACCAGTTAACGTCTGATTTTTAAGAGATTGCAGAACATTGAGCACACCATTTAAATGCTGTGAGTAACTGAACTCAGGCTGTTTAAGTTGCTGATCTCTACACATTTGTTGAGCAATTTCAATGGCTTGATTGATCAGCTTGAGAAATTCTTCTGTTTGGGGTTCCATAATCTTTAAGGATAACTGTAATCTTTTAGGCCAATATCTTTTGCTGTATATCAATCGATATTTTGGTCTATTCAAGTTCATATAGAATTTTGTTCACCCCCCATATAATACTATCTAAATAGGGGGATGAAAAGGAACAATAACTTTAATAAACTATTGTTCTTCTTGGCAAGGACAACTAAAATCTTTAACGATCAGGTCTTTTCCTTCAGACCACTGAATATTTGGGTCTGTTGAATTTTTTATAAACGTTTGCTCACCCCCACCTGGATAGCATTGCTTGGGGTTTTGAGGAGCAACAATACCTTGATAAACTATTGTTCCTGCTGGCAAAGTCACTGTTTCTACCATGGTAGCTTTATTTGGAGGCTCAAATGCTTGGCTGAGAGCTAAATTCCTTATAGTTTCTACATTCGTTTTATATTTATCAGTTGTTAAAAACCTACCATATTTGTTAGTATTACTACTATAGTAGCGATAAAAAGTTTGAGGCTCTTTGAGTTGGGATTCTTGACATTCAGAATTCAGAAAAGTAACAGCAATATCTGGTGAAAGAGGGCATGAAGAGGTAGCTTCTTGAGATGGAGAATTCACCTCTTCACCAAAGGCTGGTAGCGACTTAAGTGGAAGAAATGGCAAAGAACCAATTAATAATATTTTTACAAGATTTTTGGTATTAAAATTGATGATTTTTGACTGAATATTCATACTGAGTTTTCTTCAAGAGTATTCTAGTATATTATTCTTAGAATCTGAGAAAACTCTGAGATTAAAATCAACCAATGTGACAGATTTAATTAGAATAAATGTGACTTTAATATTGATTGTCACGTGAGTCGTGAAGTGAGGCAGAAAATTATAGCTACTCACCCGAAGACCCTATAACTCTGTAGTGACAATAATACGGCAGATCTATACAACAACAAATAAAGGCCCTACAAAATGCTTTTTTGCAGGGCTTTTGAATTGTGACCAAACTACTTGAGTAAGTAATATTACTTGAACTCACTTATAGAGCATTTCTCTAAGGCTTTGTTGCCAATTTGGCATAAAATAAGTTTTTTTAACTACCGAAGATTTGATCCTTATAGCCCTTGCTTTCATCGCCAAACTCTACTTCGTTCCGTATGGGGACTTTCCGCAAGATTAGTTAAGCCTCCAGTCAGATTATCTGGATGGACAATCTGACTAGAGATTGAATTGTTAACGGTGGGTTATTTACCATTCACTACCACCAAATACGATTTCCGTTCTCATCTACGCGTGCTTGCCGAATAACATCGGAGATTTCTTCAGCATCTACCACATGGTGAAGTGCTTTTCTTTCACCATTTGGGTATTCAACAATAAAGTAGGTGGGAACTTTAATCCAGTCACATGTAATATCAGGTGAATCTACGGCTACTTGCTTTGCTTTTTCTTCTGTGCTTTGTGGCTTATCAGAAATTACATCCCCTGGATTAACTGTTAAATTCTTGTCTTTAACTGAGGGTTCGTCTTTCGCATGTCTATCTACACTGACTGGCTGGTTGATTTCTGATTGTTGTTGAGTCTTCATGGCTTTAAATAAGCTAAAGAGAATTTATTCACTGCTCATAAACCTATCCAAAGAAAACATCTCAACTCCTCTTTCAAGAGAGAGACTTTAAAATTCATAATAAAATCCTGAGATGTATATAGTGGTCCTAGATGAGTTGTAAAAATTAAAAGTTTCAGAATCCCGGTTTTTTAGAGAAACTGGGATTCTGATTTTTTACCAATGATTGAGGATTGCTATATTTATATGCCAAAAAAATTTTTAGCAAATTTTATTTTTAAAATAAATATTTTTAAATAATCCAAGAAAAATCTAGAATTAAAAACTCAGAATCAACTTTCTTTAGGAATTTGACCATTAACTGATTAAAAACCGCTAAATTTTAGATTTTGCTAGGGGCTGTACATCACCATACTATAGACAGATGAGGTATTGGGCAGTTTTAGGTATGATTGCTAAACAAGTAATTACGCTTTCTTGTGTGAGGAGCCAAAGTTTAATATGAATAAGGTTGCTAGATTTGTAGTGCTCTCCCTTAGTGTTGGTTTGGCAGTTGGCATTCCTGTTGCAAGTCTGGTTCCAATAGTCAAGGCACAGACGTCTACAACAACGTCTCCAGACCCCTATACAACTAGTCCCTCGGCAACATCCACTCATAAGCCTACTAGACATAAGAAGACTAGACATACAACTGGAGCAACACCCAGCGCAACTGCTACTCCTGGGAATACAACTACAGCCCCTACCCCCACAAATACAACAACACCATGATAAAATGAACCACCCACACTGTTTCGGAGTAGCGAACACAGTGTGGGCTGTCAGTAGCCTAATCTAACCGTGATAATTCTTTACATTCTAGGTTCTGGCAATTTGTGCCATGATTCAAGAAGAATACAACGTATTAGGCAATATGGACACTCTAGAAGTCCTAGACGGTTTACGAGTGCTGGTGGTAGACGACGATGTTGATTCTCTTGCACTAGTCAGATTTATATTGGAACAATATGATGCTCAAGTGAGTGCGACAACATCAACCCGTCAAGCCTTTGATGTGATCAGGCTATGGGAACCGGATATTTTAATCAGCGATATCGCCATGCCAGATGAGGATGGTTATTCGTTGCTGCGAAAAGTGAGAAACCTTCCTGGAGAGATAGCACAAATTCCAGCGATCGCCCTGACAGCACTGGTGAAGCAGGAGACACTTGCTCGTGTTCTAGATAGTGGGTTTTCCACATATGTTGCGAAACCATTTGATCCGGATGAATTAGTGAAAGTAGTTGCAACCTTGGTGCTGCAACGAGCCTCCCTTGCGATTAGCTAAAACAAAGGGCGTTGCTGAATCAAAGTATAAATATGCAATTCACAGGTTTGTAGAGACGTAGCAATGCTTTGTCTCTAACTTGTCATTTTTGCTCGTTCCATCTTTGTTCAGATATCGGTAAACTGTTGAGAAAGAGACCAGTTGTTGGCCTATCGGCTCAGGGAATATGCCCTTAACACCTCATACAGAAAGACACTTTACCGCCTCCGAAACGATACGAGACATTGTTATTGGAATGTCAGATGGGTTAACCGTGCCTTTTGCCTTGGCTGCGGGGTTATCAGGGGCAATCACTTCAACAAGTATTATCGTGACTGCTGGGTTAGCAGAAATCATCGCTGGCTCAATCGCAATGGGTCTTGGAGGCTACTTAGCAGCAAGAACCGACTATGAACATTATATAAGTGAACGCCGCCGGGAATTTCGTGAGGTTCATGAAATGCCAGGTGAGGAAGCTCAAGAAGTGGCTGAGATTTTCCGTGAATATGGTCTTTCTGATGAACAGGCAAGTCCAGTGGTTAAGGCTATTCAGGCGAACCCAACACAATGGGTCGATTTTATGATGCGTTTTGAGTTAGGTTTAGAAGCACCTGAACCTTCCCGTGCTAGTCGCAGTGCATTGACAATTGCCGCCTCCTACATTGCTGGGGGCTTAGTTCCACTCGCTCCCTATATGGTATTCAGTAGCTCTATCCTTGCCTTACGAGTTTCTGTGATCGCAACTTTGATTGCACTCTATAGTTTTGGTTATGTCAAAGGACGCTTTACAGGTACAAAACCCATAAAATCCGGTTACCAGACTGCTTTAATTGGTGGTTTAGCAGCGACAGCCGCATTTATTTTGGCACACTTATTTAAATCTTGAAAACCTTGTGGTACAAGGCCAAGATTCAATAACCATAATAAGTTTTGTGAGAATCATAGGGTAGTGATTGTTAACTCAAAGGTTACGTGCCTAGACAATGTCTATCTTTATATGACAGAGTCCACCAAAGCGGTCAGTTGTCACAAACGCACGTAAGCTTGGTAAATCTCCCCTTCTGGGTTAGAATTGACTAGCCTACAAGTAAATTTTGCTTCTCTTTACGCTGACGGCTTTACTATACCCCCAGAGCATCTACTGTCATCATCCTAGTTCACTCATATAAATTTCTAAAGGTGCTCGATGCCTCAAATAACTGATAGACAATCAGTATTTTTACTTAAAAAAAACTTGGTCACAAAATCTAGAAGCAGCTTTTCAAGGTTTTATCCTATTTTTCTTCGTTTACGGTTAAATAAGCTTAGTCTTAGAGCGAAAATTGTATTATTCGTCTTGATAATTGGTATATTACCAATTATGGGATTTGAGGTAATTATTTATCATTTAGTTAGTCAATCTAACACACGTGAAATTATCAGGAATAAAAGAGAAAAAACTTATTTACTAGCGAATAGAGTTAACAGTTTCCTACTAAGACGATACACTGATATACAGTTAATATCTGACTCATTAACGATAGAACTAAATAATTCCAATGATGCTAGGAATCGCGCACAAATTCAATTAGCTCTTGCTAACTTCTTAAATGAAGAAAAGAACACTTATACTTACAGAAGTATAGTAGTATTAGACCTTAATGGAAACTCAATTGCTGAGTCCACAGGAGAACTGATTCCTAACCAAAAAGATGAGGAGGATTTTCAAGCAGTTCTTAAAAGTGGATATCCTTATATTAGCCAGTCGTTAACCAATAATTTAGATAGTTCTAATATTTATATAACTACACCAGTAAAAAATGGTGAAACAGGTCAAACAATCTATATTATTCGGGCAGTAGTATCATTAAATTCTTTAAAAGATGTTCTTACAACATCACAAAAAAATCGAGATAATTATATCATAGCAGATGCTCTAGGAAAAATTCTCCTGTGCAACCAAGACTGTAAATTAGGTATTAATATTAAAAACAAATTCCCTGAATTAAGGCAGATACAAGCTAAAAATAAGGGAAAAGATATAAACTCTTTTTCTACTGAAATCAATAATAGAGAAATCATCACATATTTAGGTTTGCCAAGAGTAAAAGGAATGCCTAATTTCAATTGGGTGATACTTTTAGATACACCTAAAGTAGTTGAATTCTCAATACAACGAAGATTGTTATTGGCTTTAGAAATAAGTATATTTATAACAGTATTATTAGTGATTGGGATCGGCGCAGTTCTTGCAGAACGTTTGAGTCAACCAGTTAAGGCTACTGTTAAAACAATAGAAAAATTAAGTCAAGGCGATCTTAGCACTAGGATTATTCTAAGAGGTGAAGATGAACTTGCTACAATGGTTTTTCATATTAACCATATGGCAAATCAACTGCAAGATCTACTGCAAAAGCAAACTAATGAAGCGGAGCGTTTAAGGTTGCTAGCAAACACTTTGCAGATCATTCGTTCTTCACTAAATTCCCCAGATTTATTCAACACCACAGTGACAGAAGTAAGATCTGCTCTTAAAGTAGATCGAGTCCTCATCTATCAATTCAATGCTCATAGTAGTGGGCAAATCATAGCTGAGTCTGTTGAGACTAGCATACCAAGAATGCCTAAGGAACTCATTGAAGACAGTTACATTGGACCAGAGATTTTCAAAGCTTTTGAAAATGATAATGATGATTTTCTGGCTATAAATAACGTTCATGAGGTAGACTTCTCGCCTGAAAATTTGAAGTTATTAGAACAACTGAATATCAAGGCTTGTTTAGTAATACCAATTCTTAAAGAGAACGAAAGATTCGGCTTTTTGGTTGCTCATCACTGTTATTCAACCCATTTTTGGCAGCCTTATGAAATTAACTTCTTGCAGCAGTTAGCAGTTCAAGTTGGGTTGACCTTAGAACGCGTCACTTTACTGGAGGCATCACAAACACTGAAAGATTTTGCTATCCGCTTGTCTGAAACTCTCAACCCTCAAGATATCTACAATTTAACGGTTCAAGAAATACAGAAAGCTGTGAAAGCTGAGCGAGTTGTCATTTATAAATTTGATAACAATGAGCAGGGCAGTATTATAGCTGAATCAGTTGTAGCCGATTGGCCTTCAATTCTCAAGGCAGAAATTCAAGAATCGTGTTGGAAAGACTGTATGGAAAAGTATCGGCAAGGTCTCGTGTACGCAGTAAATGACATCTACCAAGCCGATTTGAGCGAATGTGACATCCAACAACTTGAAGCATATAACGTAAAAGCAAAATTGACCGCACCAATTTTGCTAGGAGACCAACTGCTAGGCTTATTAATTGTCCATCAGTGCTCTCAACCTCGTGTATGGCAGCGATCTGATATTGACTTGTGTGAGCAATCAGCCAGAATTGTGGGAATAGCTTTAGAGCGATCGCATCTTTTTGAACAAACCCAAAAAGAACGAGTAGCAGCAGAAATAGTTTCCCAACAGCAACGTCAACAAAAAGAACAACTACAATTGCAACTGTTGCAACTGCTCAATCAGATTGAAGCAGTATCCAGAGGAAAATTGACAGTACGAGCTGAAGTTACGAGTGGGGAAATTGGTACAATTGCTGCATTTTTCAACTCAATTGTGGAAAATTTGCAGGAGATTATCATCTCTGTTAAAGATGCAGCCACTCAGCTAGATGAGGCAATCACCGAGAAATCTGAAGCATTCAGTCAACTTGCAATTACAGCACTTCAACAATCAGAGCAAATTAACCACACTTTAGAATCTGTTGACCAAATGCAGGTTTCAATAGCAGAAGTCTCACAAACTGCTCAACAAGCTGCAGCAGTGACTAGCACAGCCTCTGATACTGCACAAACAGGGGGTCAGACAATGGAACTGACAGTAGAAAGTATTATGTGTTTGAGACAGACCATGGAAGAAACAACTAAGAAAGTTAAACTTTTAGGAGAATCTTTACAACAAATTTCCCATGTTGTCGCCTTAATTAACCAAATTTCGATGCAAACTAATTTGTTAGCTGTCAATACTAGTATAGAGGCAGCGCGTGCAGGTGAAGAAGCTCAAGGATTTGTAGTCATTGCCGAAGAAGTTGCAATTCTCGCAGACCACAGTAGTGAGGCGACTGTTGAAATTGAAGAAATTGTGAACAATATCCAATTAGAAACCAACGCTGTGATTAAGGCTATGGAGCTAGGTACTCAACAGGTGATTGAAGGCACTGGCCTTATTCAAAATACTAAGCAGAGCTTAAGCCAAATTCTCGATGTTTGTTGTCAAATTGATAAATTGGTGAAGTTAATTTCTGAGGCAACAATATCTCAAGTACAGACCTCAACTGAAGTCACTGATTTAATGAAGGAAATTGCCCAACTTTCTGAAATGACCAGTAAAGCATCTCGTCAGATCACCACATCTATGCAACACACTGTGGAGATTTCCCAGAAATTGCAAGAGAATGTTAGCATTTTTGAGGTCAGTTGAATTCATTTTTATATGTCTTTTTCAACAAATCGAGATTCAACAAGAGATCTGTATAATAGTACAGCACCAGAATGGATAAGACGAGACCCTTGCTTGCTTTCAGATTTCACGGCACGTCCTTTTTTACTAGAGATGTGCGAGCCTGTGACTGGGCTACAAGTGCTCGACCTTGGCTGTGGCGAGGGATATTGTAGCCGAGAATTACGTCAACGTGGAGCTGCGCAAGTATATGGAATCGACATTTCGGAAAAGATGATAGCTGCAGCTCGCCAACAAGAAATCAAAGAGGCTTTGGGTATCCATTACGAAGTGGGTTGTGCAACCAAACTCGAGCAGTTTGGCGATCGCGAAATTGATCTGGTTGTTGCAGTTTTTTTACTGAGTTATTTAACAAATGCCCAGACTC
>JAJPJF010000104.1 GCA_021324415.1 Nostocales cyanobacterium Centralia_MAG_434 | reverse complement strand
CCTTAATAAATAATTGTTTGTTTTCAACAACCTACTTACACTTATTGTCTCATACAACTAGCAGGTTGAGATTTGAGACTGTATGGAGTCTCACCAGTATGCGCGACTAAGGTAACCTCACCTTTATCGTTGAGCACCCAGCCAGTGGCAGGGGAGATGGCAATATGATCCTTTGTTTGAGGTAAACCATGTGGAGTGGTGGTTGCAGATGCATGATTTTCGATACTTGCGATATTTGGTAGTCGAGTATCAGACCAGACTGTATCACTACTTAAGAGCTGGTCAGGGCTAGGAGGCAAACCACCACGTCCAGTGAAAATAAATTGACTACCGTTGTGGCGAGCAAAGGCTCCACAACTAGATGCTATGAGATTGGAGGCATCTACTACTTCTGTGGGTAGGATAATCAAGCCACGGCTAGGATCTACTTCTGGTGTGTTGATAGTAACAGTGCCAGGGTTATTGAATTGAGAACTAGCATCAATGTCGTTAGTCACGTTCCCTTGTACTGCAGGCCCTACAGTGAATCCATAGATGCCTTGGGTATTGATTGTAATGTTTCCTCCTTGACCAAAAGAGGCACTGGCAATAATGTCATTGTTTTGTCCAAATGGTGCAACTACAACACCTTGATTTGCATTAATGGTAATGTTCCCACCTTTGGCATTACCGCTTGCCTGGGCAGAAATACTACTGCCATTTTGCAATAATAATAAATTCAAGCCTTGTAAATTAATATTGGCTCCTTCATCGGCACGAGTGATGGCGGTTTCAGCAGTTAGGCTTCCTTGGTTGAGACGAATTTCCCTAGCTGTAATATTTAAGTTACCTGCTTGTCCTTGAGGACTGCTCACCGTCACTACTCCTCCATTCTGAACTTGCAACTGCCGAGTCGTGATGTTTACGTCTCCGCCTTTAGCAACAGAAGTCCCAGAGGTGTTGGCAAATATTCCACTATTATTAGGACCATCGCCTATATCTGGGATTTTGCGAGCTTCTGTTAATCCATCTTCTTTGGCTTGTTCCGGCGTATACTTAGGTAATCCTGACCCGTTATCCTGAGTTTGTCCCAACTCATCCTGAGTCACAGCATTAGCTTTGATGTTAAATAAGGTAATTTTATTGGGGTTCCTGCCGGAGATAAGGACACGATCTTTAACGTCAAGATTAATATTACCTGCATCACCCTGACTAGTGGCACTGGTGAGCAGTTGTCCACCACCAGTTAGCTCAACAGTATTGGCATGAATATTTATATTGCCACCTCGAAAGTTCCCGTTACTTTCTGCTCTTAAAGTGGCACCATCGGATACACGTAAGCTATTAGTATTAATACTAATATCACCAGCTATATCACCAGCTTGTTGTTCACTACTCGTTGCCAATGCACTATAAGCATAATCACCGGCACGAGGGTTACCTAGGAATGAAGATTGGGGTTTGCTACCTGAGATTTCAACTGCATCTGTAGCATTAATTACAACATTGCCAGATCTTTTACCACTAAAAGTCCTGGATGATATTTCCGTTCCATCGGTTACAGAAATCGACTTTCCACTGATTGTGATATTACCTGCATTGCCAAGTTGGGGTTTATTTTCTTGATTATCGGAAGTTCCGACACCAGTAGAAACCAAACTATTTTGCAATGAAACTGGACCAAGTGATTTTATAGTGATATTGCCAGAATTACCCTGTCCAAAAGCTGTGCTTACAAGAGAGCTATTATTTACTAGCGATACAGATTGATTCCCTTGTAAAAATATATTTCCTGCATCTCCTCCAAAGTTACTGACATTAAAAAAGGCATCATTTAAGGAGATTGTGCCATTAGCTTTTAGTGATATGTCTCCACTGCCTGAACTATTGTTGTTACCGTAAGTGGAAATTACCTCTTTTGTATCCGGTCCAGTGACAAAAATAGAGCCAGTGGCATCTAGGGATATATTTCCAGCACGCTTCTTTCCATTAATCTTACTAATATCATCACTATTTGTACTAGTTGCATCTAGCGCAGTTTGATTTTGACTCTCTACAGAAATCTCTTTAGCTTGAATATTTATGCCACCTGCATCGGTTGTACCGTTAGAAGCAACAGATATCACAGCATCATTGCGTAGTGACACATCAGCTCGTGCTAAACCATCTGGGATGTTAAAGCTCAGCGTGTTGTCGTTTATCCCCAAGCCAACAGTTCCTGATCCTGTCACACCTGCAAGCTCTATATGTCCTCCTGGTGCGGATAATTGACTATTATCTAGAGTGATATTTCCTCCAAGCAATAATAGACTTTGACCATCAGGCACTTTCAATGTGTTTCCTGAACTCGTAATGGGTTGGGGTGAGTTCAGGGAAGATAAAAAGCCACTGGGGTCGCCGACCAAAGTGAGTAAACTACTTGGCCCTCCAGGATTTGTGGCACTGAACTGACCGCCATTTGCCCAGACCAAGGCGTCTGTTGTTGTAGCTACAAATGACCCTCTGGTGGCACTGCCTACATTCAAGCTTGCATTTGGACCAAAGACAATCCCACTCGGATTCATGAGAAACAGATTTACATTCCTACTTTCGGTAGCAATTAGACCATTAATTGTTGAGGGAGAACCACCTGTGACACGTGAGAAAATGTTCCTAATGCTGGCATCACTTTGAAAAGTTGCTGATTCACCTGTGCTGAGGTTAAAGCGTCCAAAGCTGTGAAATAGATTACTTCCGACGGTTTGACCATCGGCTTGACGGATGGTGTAGTTTGGTCCGGTTAAGGTTCTAGCTGGACTGAGAGTTCCATCTATGGTGATTTGGGCAACTGCACGGTTACTTGCAGACAACACAATTGTGCCTATTCCTACAATGATATGAATTCTTAACAACTGCCAAATGTATTGTTGCCAGCCATGAACTCTTGACACTGAAACCTCCCTAGAAAAAACCTAACTCCCAGTTGCGTTGAATCTCAGCTATACTTGTTGCTACTCAATAAGCAGTCTATGTCTGGCAACATTTTGAAGTGCACAAACAAGTGCTTTAAATCTAAAACACTGACTACGTAAACAGATCTACATTTTTAAATTAGATAGACTCTTGATAGACTATTCAGATAAGCTTTTCTAGCTTCTATTCTGTTCTATCAGTAAGACTTAATTTGAGTTTGAAAACTGAGAACACTGGAAAAATCAATTTCAGTATATTCTCTTAATTGAGAGATTTATGATTAAGAAATATAATGCAACAAAAATATTATGCTGATAATAACTGCATCGAGCCTAGCCACAACTAGGCGTTATACATGCTGGTAATTTTCTGAAATTTCCCTTCCAGCAGTTGTAGTTATGAGAGCAGTTCTCAGCTTCGAATGTTCACCACTCACCCCCTGTAGGGTTAAAGTTGCACAAAAATGCATCAAAGCAGAGTTAGATCTTCTGTGATGAACAATGAGTAAATACCTAATGATGTAGAAGCCAAAACAAATGATAAGCCAAGTTTCAGAAAAAAAGATGCATTTGGTCAGATGGCTGCTTGCAATCGGCTGGCTGACGCTAATTTTATCTTTATTTTATGATCCTATTTCACCTGGGTTGACAGACCCTGGTAATATAACGAGTCCTTTTCATCTTAACCAAGCTCAATATCTTAGCCCATCTCATTGCATCAAAGTTCAGGGAGAGTGTTTACCACAAAAGCCTTATGCTTTAGGAACTCGCCTATTTTGGTCATTCATTCCGCCTTTGAGTATCATGATTTTGCTAGTATTTGGTCATGAATTTTGGCGGCGGATTTGTCCATTATATTTCTTCTCCCAAATTCCACGAGCATTAGGGATTCAACGCAAACGTAAAATCACGAATTCTCAAACAAGTAATGTTCACTATGAATTAGCCGGCGTGGAGCAGGAATCTTGGCTAGGACAGAATTATTTATACGTACAATTTGCTTTACTTTACTTGGGCTTGAATTTTCGCCTCCTGTTTATCAATAGCGATCGCACATTACTGGGACTGTTCCTACTATTGACAATAGCCTCAGCAATTACAGTTGGTTTTCTCTTTAAAGGAAGAAGTTGGTGTCAGTATTTTTGTCCGATGGCACCTGTAGAAATGATTTTCACTGGTCCGCGAGGCTTATTGGGGAGCATTGCTCACAACAAGCCCTCACAAAGTATCACTCAGTCTGCATGTAGGACGGTTGATCATTCTGGTCAAGAGAAGAGTGCGTGTGTGGGTTGTCAATCTCCTTGTATTGACATTGATGCAGAACGATCTTATTGGGAAGGAATTACCAAACCGGATCAGAAGTTAGTTTTTTATGGCTACTTTGGGTTGATGCTTGGATTCTATGTCTTCTACTTTTTATATGCTGGCAATTGGGAATACTATAGCTCTGGTATATGGACCCATGAAGAAGGACAATTATCCACACTATTCAACCCAGGATTTTACATTTTTAATCACTCGATTCCCATTCCCAAGTTAATCGCAGTTCCCCTGACTCTTGCTGTTTTCACATCTGCTAGCTATTTCGGCTTTCTATCAATAGAAAAAGCTTATAAAGCTGAACTCAAAACAAAAAATAAATTTTTAAATGACGAACAAGTTTTGCATGTCTTGTTTGTCTTATCTACTTTTTTATCTTTTAACATCTTCTTCTGGTTTAGTAGCCGCCCTTATAACTTGCCGTCAAATTCGGCTATCTTGCTCAACGCATTTATCATGTTAGTCAGTAGCCTATGGTTATATCGTAGCTTGACGCGTAGTAAAGAGCGTTATTCCCGTGAAAGTCTGGCAAGTAGTTTGCGCCGACAACTGAACAAGTTAGCAGTAGACTGGTCTAGATTACTGGAAGGACGTTCCTTAAAAGAACTCATGCCAGATGAGGTTTATGTATTGGCAAAGGTATTACCTGGCTTTAATCGTGTAGACCGCGTGCGAGTTTATAAAGGAGTTTTACGTGAAGCTTTGGAAGAGGGAAATGTTGGTTCTGCGGAGAGTTTAGAAGTCCTCAAGGATATACGTAAGCAATTGAATGTCACGGATGAGGAGCATTACTTTGTCCTAGAAGAACTAGGAGTGGAAGATTCAGGCTTACTCGATCCGCAGAAGCAACTGAGCCGTGAAAACAAATTGCGGATTGAAAGCTATAGACGTGCACTAGAACTGTTGATCTTGGATCTTGTAGATAGTGGGACATCTTTACAAGAGGCAATTCGGCGTAAACAAAAGCAAATACTGGCGTTGAGACAAGAGTATGCTATTACTACCGATGAGCAGGAACAAGTCTTAGCAGATATGTTTCATCAAGATGGACCACTGCTACGGACAGCCGAAACACTGTTGGCTCAGTTACAAGACTTAGCAGTACGTGGTCAAATGCTATACAACTCTGTTCCAAATCCACAAGCACCTGCTTATGTTTTACTACGAAAAGCCGTACAAGACAAAGGGAAACTGATTACTGTTCAGATATTTCGTATCTTAGAAATGTTGGGAGATTCTTTTGACGCTCTTAACATTGCTCGTGCAACAGGTGTATTGGCAGCAAATATTATTGAAACAGTTCTGCAGTCATACGATGGACAGTCAAAATGGCAAAAGCGTTTAAGTCCGAGAATTATCTCTTCATTACAACAAAAAGACCTACTCACTGAGCCTATTCAATTGTCAACAAACTTGAATACGAGTGCAATAACTTACAATGAAGTACTGACACAACCTGATGCTTTGGATGCTGTAACTCAACTGCTTGGTAAGCGAACAGTTCTTCCAGAAGCAATTAATGATGTTTTATTGAAACTATTGCAAGATGTAGATCCTCTAGTGCAAGCAGCAAGTTTGTATGCTATACATCAATCTGACCCTTCTGTAGGTTTTCAGCAAGCTCGTCAGATCTTAGAAAACAAGCACAACAAAGATTGGCTTCTCCTGGAAACGGCTCGTACAATTCTTGGTCAAGGTCAGCATCAGAACGAGACTGTTAATGTACCAACATTAATTGCTCAGGTCAGAGTCATGGGACGTACGGAAAGGCGGATTTTCCAACAGTCAACAATTCGAGTTGGACGGGGACATGAGAATGATATTGTGATGTTAGATAGCCGTGTTTCCCGACAGCACGCCATATTTTATCTTGATGAAAAAGGAGTTAGTGTTAGAGACTTGGGAAGCAGCAACGGTCTACGCATTGGGAAGGACTATGTTCAAGATCAGCAGAAGCAGCTAACATCAGGAGATATTATTCGGTTAAGCAGTGGGGATGATTTAGTGATTCATGTGCAGTGGGAGCTGCGACCTTTCCAAGGAGAGACAGTTACGGAATCTATAGGAACCCTAGAAAAGTTGTTCTGGCTCTATGAGAGCAGTTTTTTCCGGGGTCTAAAGGCAAATGCTTTAATTGAACTGGCTCGAAATAGTCAAGTGCGGGTTTATCGACCACAAGAAGAAATCTGCAAAATAGGAACACCTGCTGTTGAACTGATAGTCTTGATTGATGGAGAGGCAGTTCTACTGCGAAATGATACAAACAATGCTGTGACTATTTTGCCGGGACAAACTATTGGGGAATTGGAAGTGTTAACTCACAACCATTATGCAGCAACATTAATAGCAGCAGGGGTAAGAACTCGAACCTTGGCTATTAAGGCAAAAGATTTCGAGGATATGCTTTCTTATGATCCATTACTAGCAAGAAACCTCTTAGAAATAGTCAGTACTCGTTTGCAGGAAAGTTTAGGATATGCAGCAGCAACTCAGGTTTCAACTTTTTTGTAATGAGAGTCAGGTACTAAACTACAAGGAGCATTTTTACTCCCATACCTGAAGGCTATGGGTTTCGAAACGTATCGGAGTTTTTATGATTAAAGTAAAAATCATCGATCCACAAAAGCCAGACCAGATACAAGAAGTAGATTTGAAACCAGAAACCATGCTCAATCAGGAGTGTCTGATTGGTCGCTTTATCAACTGTGATTTAGTGCTCGACAGCTTAGAAGTTAGTCGGATGCATGGTAAATTCTCAAAAAAAAATGGAAACTATTATTTTACGGATCTTGGTAGTAGATGTGGTTCTCAGATTAATAACATAAATGTCAAAGTCAATCAGGATTATCCCCTTCAACAGGGGGATAAGATTCAAATCGGTAGGTTTTTCCTGATAATTGCCCATCTTGGGTTAGAAGAAAATATTGAAGAAAATATTCCTCTAGTATCCGAAGAAGACCTAACAGTTATAGAAGTCAGGAAAAAAATAGAAAAACAAACTATTAGTGACTCTGATACTCAGCGCAAGCTTGTAGGAAAAGCAGCGAGCTCACTAGAAGAAGATTTGCCCATAGCAATAGTAGACTCGTCGCAACTCCAACGCTGGATTAAAGGGGAGTTAACAGTTCGCTGCATCGGTGTTATTGATGAAACACACAATGTGAAAACTTTTCGCTTTGTGGCAGATCCTCCAGTTTTATTTACTTACAAGCCAGGTCAGTTTATCACTCTTGATCTAGAAATCAATGGTGAAGAGATATCGCGTTCATACTCCATCTCATCAGCCCCCTCACGTCCCCATACTTTAGAAATCACTGTCAAACGACTCCCACCTCCGCCCAATTCGGAACCGGAAATACCTAGCGGTCTAGTTTCTAACTGGTTACACGAAAACATCACAGTTGGCAGCAACATTAAGATAAATGGACCGTACGGTAAATTCACCTGCTTCACGAGCCGTTCTCAAAAATTATTACTGATTTCCGCAGGTAGTGGTATCACTCCTATGATGTCTATGTCCAGATGCTTACTGGATATAGGATTTACTGGCGATTTGATCTTTTTCCACTGTGCCCACTCTCCCCGTGATATCATTTTTCGCCAAGAATTAGAATTCATGGCAGCACAATATTCAAATTTTCATCTAGCAATCTCTACTACTTACAAAGAACCTGGTTATAGTTGGTTAGGTTTAACTGGTAGACTTAATGCAAGTATGCTAGAAGTTGTTGCACCTGATTTTCGAGAGCGGAGTGTTTATGTTTGCGGTCCAGATGGCTTTATGAGAAACGTGAGCCAAATCCTAGAAAGTTTCAACTTTCCCATGAAAAACTTTTACAAAGAAAGCTTTGGACCTCAACACAAAAGCAAATCTGCTACGCCCAAACCAAAAACTGCCAGCAGTGCATCAGAGACACTTGGACCTCCAGTTGCACAAAGCTTGAAACAGATATTCAGGAATTTGCCTACAGATACTGCTGCTGAATATTATCAGGATAAGCATATTGCAGCAATGAAGCCAATTGCTACACCTACTCCTATCTTGTCAAAATCAACGCCTAGCCAAACTACAGTAGTTTTCTCTAAGTCAGGCAAAGAAGTTGTCTGTGATGGCGAAGACCCGATCATCGTCTTGGCTAGACAGCAAGGAATAAAAATCAAAAGTTCCTGCTTGACTGGTGTTTGTGGTAGTTGCAAGCAGCGGAAGTTACAAGGAGACGTTAGGGTGGAAGGAGAACCCGAAGGTCTAGAAGAGAGCGAACTTCGAGAAGGCTATATTCTCACTTGCATATCTTACCCTGTTGGAAGAGTTGTAGTTGATGCTTGATAAGGTAGAAAGTGAAAATTTCTGACTACCATAACAGAACACGACCTAGTTGGGATTATGTCTTCAGCATGGTAGAATACATTGTCCTTAGGTGAAAAAACAAAAGGAATTAACAAAAAGATTTCTAAGAAAACTAAATTTTATATTAAGTTTTAATCGCTTATGATTGCTAGTTTAAAAAATATTTTAATACAACCTGCAGTTATTGCTAGCGTCATTGTAGGTGCTTTGGTAGTTGGCTTTCAACGCTCAGGAGTTCTAGAGCCTTTAGAATTGAAAGCTTATGACCAGATGGTGCAAAGGCGTACTCCTCTAGATCCAGACCCCCGGCTTTTCATAGTGGCATTTAATGACACCGATATTTACAAATTACAGCAGGGATCACCTAATGGCAATGTTTTAACCACAGTCTTGACTAAACTAGAGCGCTATCAACCAAAAGCTATTGGTTTAGATTATTTTCGTGACGTGCCAGTGGAACCGGGTCATCAAAAGCTATTAGCATACCTAAAAAAGAGCACAAACATTATTCCTATTTGTAGAGTGGGTGGAGACAAAATCCAGGCTGTCCCACCTCCTCCAGGGGTTACACCGGAAGGCGCTGGATTTGCTGATATTCCTGAAGATCAAGATGTTGTCATCCGGCGCAGTCTACTGGTGGTTACCCCTAACCCCCAATCAGCTTGTAAAACCCCTGCTTCTTTAAGTTTTCAATTGGCTCTTGAGTACCTAAATCTTCAACCAGAATTCACACCAGAAGGCAATATGCAACTGGGTAACCGGTTGTTTAAACCCTTAAAAGCTAACTCAGGTGGGTATCATGAAATAGATGCTAGAGGTTTTCAAATACTACTGAACTACCGCAATGCAAACAACGTTGCCCAACTCTCTAGTTTTTCAGATGTGTTAAGCGATCGCATCAAGCCAAGTTGGGTCAAAAACCGTATTATCTTGATTGGTGCAACCTCACCAACTGCCCAGGATATTCGTAACACACCTTATAGTGATGGCAAAGTGGACAACTCTGGCAAAATGCCAGGGGTGATCGTTCATGCTCAAATGGTGAGCCAGATTTTGGATGCAGTCTCAGGTCAACGACCTCTGTTGTGGTTTTTACCTGAATGGGGCATCATTGTTTGGATATGGGGTTGGGCTTTGGTTGGTGGAGTGCTAGCATGGGGTGTTCAACATCCACTCCGCCTGGGACTTTTGAGCAGTGCTGCTTTAGCAACCCTAGTTCTAAGCTGCTTTGTCATCTTGACTCAGTCCGGGTGGGTACCGATAGTATCCCCATCTGTGGGTTTGATATTAGCAGATGTGGGAGTTGTTAGCTATATAGGGTTCCAAAACAGGAAACACAGAGAAAGAATAGCACTTCAGATTCAAGAGCAAAAGGACACGATTGCTCTATTACAAGCGCTTTTAAAGGAAGGCGGAAGCAGTACAACAAAGCTACCAGCAGAATTTTTCGATGGCGCACAATCAGACAAATTACTAAATAAACGCTACAAAGTGATTGAACTACTAGGTTCTGGTGGCTTTAGCTACACTTATCTCGCTGAAGATACCCATCGACCTGGCAATCCTGTCTGTGTGGTTAAGCATTTACAACCAGCGCGCAAAGATGATGTATTTCTGGATGTTGCTAGGCGTCTATTTAAAACCGAAGCTGAAATTTTAGATCTGTTGGGTACACACGACCAGATTCCAAAATTAATGGCTTATTTTGAAGAAAAGCAGCAATTCTATTTGGTGCAAGAGTATATCAAAGGACATTCTCTACAGGTAGAACTGATTCCTGGTAAACGCTTTTCACAGACTCATGTGGTAAATTTCCTCAAAGATATTTTGCAGGTATTGGTGTTTGTTCACAGTCGTGGAGTTATCCACCGAGATATTAAACCCAGCAATTTAATGAGACGGGAAATAGATGAACGCATCGTTTTAATCGACTTTGGTGCGGTTAAACAAATTCAGCCACAACAGCTACTAGACAACACCGTCTCATATGAGAACCACACTGTAGCTGTAGGTACTGTAGGGTATGCGCCTCCTGAGCAATTTATGGGTCAGCCAAGACTCAACAGCGATATCTATTCTCTGGGAATGATCTCAATTCAAGCACTCACCGGAACTGCAGCCCAACGTATAGAACGAGACTCGACAGCAACAGCACCCATTTGGCGACATCTTGCACAAGACGTGACAGATGAATTCGCTGCTCTTTTGGAAAAGATGGTGTCTTATGACTTCCACAAACGATATCAATCAGCAGAGGAAGTTTTACGTGCTCTAGAAAATCTGTGAAGTACCCACACCAACCCTAAGCAGGCGGTGTAGGTACTTCAGTGTAGAACCAATTACAGCCAGTTGCCTACTAAAACAAAGGGTGACCAGTAGTATGGATGCCGATATTGCTGATAGCGAGGATCTTTGAGCAGAGTCAGTTGGGCACGCCTAAAAGCTTCTACTTTAGTCGTTTTAGGTTGTTTTAACTGTTTGTAAAACTCACTCATAATAATCGCAGTTGCCTCATCGTCTACAACCCAAAGGGATGCCAATGTACTTCGTGCACCAGACAAAACAGCAACACCTGCAATTCCTAGGGCAGCCTTTTTATCTCCTGTAGCTGTTGAACAAGCACTCAGGACAAGTAGCTCAATTGCACCTCGTTGGTTTGTTTCGCGAGTTTTGAGTAAGCTATTTAATTCATTAACATTAACGCTACCATCGTGAGTCACAATAAACGTGTCTTCTGATGTGGAGCTAAACTGACCATGAGTAGCTAGGTGAACCACTGGTGTACTTAATGACTTAACAGCGTCTTCAATCGCTGCAGTGGTAAATTTCTCATCTAGTAGCACTCGAGTGCTGGGAATGGTTGACTTAATTCCCTGGAGTTCTTTTTTTACAGCTGGCAATGGTGAAAAATCTTGTTTACCCTCGGTCAATCCACCAGCAATAGTGCGCAGTTCAGTACGTGCTAAAGGTTGAGGATTTAATAGCTGTAAACCTGGTGTAATCACAACATCATATTTCTCGACAAGGTACTGCTTTCCATCGTACAGCGCTCCCATTGGGATACTTCCTAGTGAACCATCTAAAACAAACACTAGGTTTTTGATTTTTTGACTTTCCAATTCTGGTGCAATTGGGCGAATTATCCAATTGTAGAGATCTTGAGAAGGCTTCAAAAATTCGGGAGTCGTACGGGTTTCTAACTTTTCCCGCAATTCTTCTACTTTATCTTCAACTTGATTTTGAGGTAAATCAATTGTCTTGAGACTAAAATTTTGTTTCTGCTTGGGTGAGGAGGAAGGTAGGGAAAGGATCACTGCCAAGCGATTGGACAAAATCACGGGATAAATGACTGCCGCTGTTCGATCAACTTCGTCAATATTAACTGGTTTGGCATCTATACAGGCTCTGCGGAAGAAATTATCGAGTTCAGCAACCTTAAGTGACTCGATCACATCCCGCGCATGTTTGAGATCCTCTTGATTGGGTTGTTTACCAGCGGGTGGCAAAAGCAAACTTACAAGTTCTCGATAGATTGGTTCGACGCCATCTCGAAAAGAAAATTGGACATTGCGATTGGCAGCAACTAAATCACGACGTAAGGACTTGAGATTATCAACAGCCTTACTGTACGCCGCGATCGCTCCCGGCTGATTTCCTTGCGCTTTAAGTATACGACCTAGCTGCCATTGCCAACGATAACCAATATCTGGTGCTTCAATACTTTCAGTCAGTGCCAAAGCTTGCTGGGTGAGTTTTTGTGCTATTGACAACTGCCCAGTCTGTTCGTACACTCCTCCTAGAGTACCTAAGGCATAGGCTTCGGCTCGTTGATCTCCTAGTTGTTTTGCCTGTTCTACAGCCGTTGCGACTATCTGTGCGATCGCACTCCATTCAGGAGTGTCATTAGCTTTTACATCTTTTGCCTCTATTTGTTGTTTAGGGCAAGTCAGATTGATCGCGATTGTTTTTGCTTCAGTTCCTTGTTTGAGGCAAGCTAAACTTTGAGCAAAGTTGATTCTAGCAAAAATCGTCTTGCGACTTAGTGGTAGGGTAGCAAGCTGAGATTGAATTGCCGGCACCAAAGCCTGGGAATCAGACTGTTTTCCAGCCTCTACCAAAAGACGCAGTTGATTCATTTGTGCCTCTACCCGAGTCAGAGGCGAATCTGAAACACTAGCCGCTTTTTGGTAATACTGCAGTGCTTCATCTGTATTTCGTAGTGCTTGGGAAGTGTTTCCCAAACTCAGGTAAATTTCTGCCAATAGTTGTGGAGAGTTTTGTTGAGAAGCTGCTGCCAAACTTTGCTCTAACACCTGCCGAGAACCAAGACCTTCTGTTGTTCCCTTAGCTTTTAACCTAATCTTTAGATTTTGCTGGTCTAAAATTCCCACCACTCGTAGAGCATTACCCAAACTGAGCAGTCCGGTTGCCTTGAGTGTGGGATCTGCTTGCTGTTGTAACAATTGATTGACTTGAGTGAGGGTAATGAAGGCACGACGGTAAAGCCCCAAAGCTTGTAGGGCTTGAGATTGATTGATTTTACTACCAACTTCCCCTGCACTATCGTGGTTTTTTGCGTAGAGAGTAGCTGCTTCATCCCAACTAGAGAGAGCTTTTTGTGATTGCCCTTGTGCCAACTGGATCTGACCTTGGGTATTTAATGCTTGAGCACGAACTGATAAATATTCTTTAGAGGTCGATGCATTTTTTGGTAATATTGTCAAGCTGTCTGTGATCGCCTGGCTTGCTGGTGATAACTTTCCCAGATGTTGATAGGTCAATGCCACATAGTTCAATGCTAAAGCTTGGTTTAGGACATCGCCTTGAGTTTTAAATGTAGCCGCTGCTTGTTGAAAAACTTGTACAGCTTGAGAAAACTTTTCTGTCTGGTACAGTTTCCAACCTTGCTGCAATAGAAGCTTGGGATTTTCTGCCTGTACTACCGCAGTAGGCGAATAATGACTTGTATCAGCGGCAAGCACCAGTGGGCTTGTGGCAACTGCAATTTGAGCAATAGCAGCTATAAAAATAAGTTTAGACATAGGTCTTTATCAATGATAATTTTAGAATGGTTGAGTATAAATAAGAGAAAAATACAGCCCATCCTCCTGCAAAGTATTACCACGCGAATTGACATCAACCAGAGGTTGACCCCAATCGAAGCGAGCACTAACTCTGTCACTTTGCCATAGGAATCCCAATCCTATAGATGCGAGAGTATTGTTATTGGGATTAGCTCTCCCAGAACTATTCCAGGCAGTTCCTACATCAATAAACGGAGTAATTTGCAGCACACTGTTGCCTAATTTTGGTATCCGTAAAATTGGATATCTAAACTCGAAAGAAGTCACAAAAGCATTATCAGTTAACAGCAAGTCTTGACGATAGCCTCGTACCGTGCGTTGTCCTCCCAAACCAAACTGTTCTAGAGGCACCAGTGCCCTATCAGCTAATTGTGCATCTGCGCGAATTAAAAATAAAGTTTCTGGCGCTAAAAGCTTAACCCACTGTGCTTGTCCTTGCCAAGAAAAAAAGCGACTATCTGGTGGCTTCTGGTTAATAGTAGCATCGAAGGCATCTATACCAAAACTAAACTGCGAGCGCGCAGCCAGGACTTGGTGGTTACTGCGCTTAGTCCAATCTTGAAAAAAGCGCAGTATTGATAGGCGAGTATTTCCGTTTTTATCAGATCCTGGTTCAGGAAATGGTTGTCGTTGACCGACCAAAGCTTCTAAAAAGCCAACATCACTTTCTCGACGAGTTGCTGTCAGTCCCAAGGCAAATTCTTCAGTAGGAGTTTGTACAATAGGTTGACGAAATGTCAACGAAAAGTCTTGAGAAGTTCCCTTAATACCTAAAATATCAAATGGTTTTTCTATAATTTCACTATTTATATAGTTATAGTTAAATGATATTGTCCCATTATGAGGATTAACTGGCAGCGTGTAGTTAAAATTGACATTATCACTACCATCTGTATTGGCATAGGCGACGCTTAAGCTATCTCCCAGTCCTAACAAGTCAGCGTCGTTGAATTGAATTTGTCGCTCAAAACTGCCAATACTGGGAATACGGTTGTTATCTAGGCTGATTTGTGCAGAGAGTGTTTTTGCTTCAGTCACTTTCACATCCAACACACTCGTACCAGGCGTTGACCCTGCTGCAAGTTCTGCAGAGATATTTTTAATCAACGGGTTGAGTTGGAGTAGTTGTAAGGCTTTTAACAGTTTATTGACATTCAAGGGTTGATGTGTCGCGATCGCCAAACGACTACGGACATAGTTAGGGTTTAGGTGCTTTAAACCTGTCACCTGGATATTTTCTAAGCTTCCTTCTACGACCTGAATTTTGACGACGCTATTTTGAGGTTTAAGAGTTTGATTGGCTGGCAAAAAAGCCCCAGAGGTAACGTAACCTTTATCGCGGTAAAGTTGGGTAATTGCTTCAGAAGCCTGTAACAGTTGCGCAAAGGTAATGGGTTTATTAGTAAATTGTGCAGTGACTTCCTCTAATTTTTTGCGGCTGAACACAGAACTACCAACTACCTCAAAGCGAGAGACTTGGATGGTTCCAGAAAACTCATTAGGAACTTGTTCGGGAGTCGCAGGAGTTGAGTGAGGAGAAGAAAATAACTGTTCTGGAGGTGGGATCACAGGAGTCTGTGCAGGTGCTACTGGAGAATTTTCTTGCTCAGGTCGGCGAAACCTGTCTGCTGATGGTTGGATTTGAGCAATCTCAGATGAATTGACCTTTTGTTTTTGCCCTTGGGGTTGCAAGTCGTAGGGAGAAAATTCTTTTGCTTGTGTGTTTGTCAGTAATGTCTTCGAAGGTAATTGAGGAGAAATTTCTCTTTGGAGAATTGGAGGGGTTGTTTGCGCAGATGATGGTGTTTGGTATAAGCAGCTACTGAATAGTATCAGGATTAGTGTCAGCCGATTTGATGAACACCATTGATAATAGCTTTGATTAAGCATGAGTAAATATACGCAAAAAAAAAGAGTGTATTGATATTAGTAACAAAGGAGGAGATTCGAAGGACCTCACCTCACTGGGCTTTTCTCAACCATATATTCAGTTAGGTCCACCCACGAAATGGCATTGTACTTATTGCTTAATTTCTAGCAAATTAATTTATTACTTTGGACTAATAGTAATACTACTTACAGTATATTTCCGGGTATATAAAACTTTCGTTAGAAATTTTAATGTTCTATCTTAAGGAGGATGATACTTGATTGATATTTGATACAATAAACAGACCTGTGTTTATGAGACTCTTCCACAAGCTAATTGTTCTTTCATGAACTATTTCTATCAGCAAGTATAAAACAATTCTCTCCAATCTACTTAATTTTTCGTGATAAATTGATAGACAGTATCTTCAGGGGCAAGGCGAAGAGCTGTATTATAGTCTGCCATTGCTTTGAACATATCCCCTATTTCGTGATACAGCTGACTGCGCCAAAGATAGTACAAGGCATTGTCAGGACGAAGACGAATAGCCTGAGTATAATCCTCAAGAGCTCCTTGTCTATCTCCAAGGTTTTTGCGACGAAAATTAGCTCTTTCAGTGTACAGCGAAGCATCAGAGGGATAAACACGAATTGCACTGTTTAATTCTGCGATCGCTCTTTGAACATCTCCTTGCCGTAAGGATGTATAAGCTTTTTCTACATATGTCGCTGCAGTAATTTGTTTGCTAGTAGATGTGCTATACTGTTTTACGCTTGATCTGTTATCTTCTGCTTCTGTTTGGTGAGGATACAAAGTTTTAGACGAAGCTCTGCTTGGGTTAAGTGCTCTAGAGCAGAATAAGTAAGCAGTCAAACCAAAAGCAAAGATAGCACCTAGGGTAAAAGCTATAGACGTTAAATCGTATACATTCTCGTTGGTAAAGTTTTGGAAACTTTTTGGGTCTGAGTGGTGAGAATTGTCTATAACTTCAGTAGCTTGTGCTAATTGGACAGCATCTGTACGAGCTAATCCTGTTATGGTTAGTATTGGTGTAGCAATGAGGACCTTTGATTTTCTCATCTAGCTTACTCCCTCACAGTACAGAGCCATTGTTTTTTAAAAGGGAAAAATAACATAATTTAAATTTATAGTTTTGATTAAAATCAATAGACTAGCTAAATAAAAACTGCTTTTTGTAAGCCCCTTATATTTTAAAGAGGTCCATATAGAATCTAATTTTGCCAAAGTAGCTCATGCTTGGCGTCTGTAAATAGAACTAATCCTTGGGAAAAATTATTACTACATCTAAAAGTAGACTTTACCATCTTATGGTAGAGAGCATAAGTATGTTACGCAAACAAAAACTTTATCTTGATTCAGATGAATCTTCAAAGTCCTTAGTACGATTTCAGCACTCAAAAACTTAAGAAATTTTGGAAAATAATAAATGTAAGTCGAATATCACAACGACTAACCCAAATTTTATTGGAAAATATGACTCAAACCTTCTTGGAACGCTTGCAAAGTCCCGATCACCCAGTTATTGTTTTTGATGGTGCAACGGGAACTAACCTGCAAACACAAAATCTCATCGCCGAAGACTTCGGGGGACCGCAATATGAAGGTTGCAACGAATACCTCGTACATACTAAGCCCGAAGCAGTCGCAAAGGTTCATCGAGATTTTCTTGCGGCTGGTGCAGATGTGATTGAGACTGATACCTTTGGTGGAACATCAATTGTTTTGGCAGAATATGATCTGGCAGACCAAGCATACTACCTGAACAAAACAGCAGCAGAACTAGCAAAACGTGTTGCTGCAGAATTTTCCACAGAAGAAAAACCCCGGTTTGTGGCTGGTTCAATGGGTCCAACCACCAAACTACCAACTTTGGGACACATTGACTTTGACACCATGAAAGCCGCTTTCGCTGAACAAGCAGAAGCACTGTTTGACGGTGGTGTCGATTTGTTCATCATCGAGACTTGCCAGGATGTGTTGCAAATTAAAGCTGCACTCAATGGGATTGAAGAAGTTTTTGCTAAAAAAGGCGAACGGCGTCCAATTATGGTTTCTGTAACTATGGAAACCATGGGTACGATGTTGGTAGGGACAGAAATCAGCGCTGTTGTAACTATCTTAGAACACTACAAAATAGACATTCTGGGTCTGAACTGTGCCACTGGTCCAGACCTCATGAAACCACATATCAAGTATTTAGCAGAACATTCTCCTTTTGTAGTTTCCTGTATTCCTAACGCCGGATTACCAGAAAACGTGGGTGGTCACGCTCATTACCGTCTAACACCAACGGAATTACGAATGGCGTTAATGCACTTTGTTGAAGATTTGGGTGTCCAAGTGATTGGGGGTTGCTGTGGGACACGTCCAGAACACATTCAACAGCTAGCAGAAATTGCCAAAGATTTAAGACCAAAAGTTAGACAACCACAGCTAGAACCAGCAGCTGCATCTATTTACAGTACACAACTTTATGATCAAGATAACTCCTTCCTAATTGTAGGTGAACGCCTTAATGCCAGTGGTTCCAAAAAGTGTCGTGAACTGCTGAATGCTGAAGATTGGGATGGACTTGTCTCGATGGCAAGAGAACAAGTCAAGGAAGGCGCACATATCCTTGACGTGAATGTTGACTATGTAGGACGTGACGGGGTGCGGGATATGCACGAACTCGTTTCACGTTTAGTCAATAACGTGACCCTACCTTTAATGCTAGACTCTACAGAATGGGAAAAGATGGAGGCAGGTTTAAAGGTTGCTGGTGGTAAATGCTTGCTGAACTCGACCAATTACGAAGACGGGGAACCTCGTTTCTTCAAGGTATTGGAATTGGCGAAGAAGTATGGTGCAGGTGTCGTTGTTGGTACCATTGATGAAGAGGGAATGGCGCGGACTGCCGAGAAAAAGTTTGCGATCGCTCAACGTGCCTATCGTCAAGCCGTTGAATACGGCATCCCACCTCACGAGATCTTTTTTGATACTCTTGCTCTCCCAATCTCCACTGGTATCGAAGAAGACCGAGGAAATGGCAAAAACACAATTGAAGCTATCCGTCGCATTCGTCAAGAATTGCCTGGGTGTCATGTCCTTTTAGGTGTTTCCAATATTTCCTTTGGTTTGAACCCTGCTGCACGGATTGTGTTGAACTCAATGTTTTTACATGAAGCGATGGCAGTGGGAATGGATGCGGCAATTGTCAGTGCTAGTAAGATTTTACCACTATCGCGGATCGAGGAACGCCATCAGGAAATTTGCCGCCAGTTGATCTACGATGAACGCAAATTTGAAGGAGATGTCTGCGTTTACGATCCTCTAGCAGAGTTAACAACACTGTTTGAAGGGGTGAAAACCAAGCGAGACAAAGGCGTTGACGAAAGTTTACCCCTTGAAGAACGCCTTAAACGCCACATTATCGATGGTGAACGCATTGGTTTAGAGGCACAACTAGCAAAAGCGTTGGAAACATATCCACCTCTACATATTATCAACACCTTCTTATTAGATGGGATGAAAGTGGTGGGTGAGTTGTTCGGTTCTGGGCAAATGCAGCTACCGTTCGTCTTACAATCAGCGGAAACCATGAAGGCAGCAGTGGCTTACCTAGAACCATTCATGGAAAAATCAGACACTGGGAATAATGCCAAAGGCAAAGTGATCATTGCCACAGTTAAAGGTGATGTCCACGACATTGGTAAAAACTTGGTGGATATCATCTTGTCTAATAATGGCTATGAGGTGATCAATCTAGGCATTAAGCAGTCTGTGGAAAACATCATTGAATCTTACAAGAAGCACAAAGCTGATTGTATTGCAATGAGTGGTTTGCTGGTGAAGTCAACCGCTTTTATGAAGGAGAACTTGGAGACCTTCAACGAAAAGGGTATCACTGTCCCTGTGATTTTGGGCGGTGCAGCGTTAACTCCCAAGTTTGTCTATGAAGATTGCCAAAAAACTTACAAGGGT
>JAJPJF010000342.1 GCA_021324415.1 Nostocales cyanobacterium Centralia_MAG_434 | reverse complement strand
CACTTCTAAGCTGCTGTTGTGCGGCTTTAATATCTCTTGCTTGTTCCTCAAGAGCAAGTTTTGTTTTGAGCGCCTCTATTTCCCCTTGCTGTTGAAGGCGTGGTTCGCTAGCAGGTGATGGTTGTATTTTAGGTGTGACAGTATTATTTTTCGGTTTGTTGTGATTGCCACTCATGATTTGAGTCAAAAACACACCTGCAAACACAACTAAGGCAAATGTTCCAGCTCCTACTAAGCCAACTTTGGCGAAGGGGTTAGATGATAGAGGTTGCTCAGTTTTGACTTGTTCTGGTTCTGAAATGGCTGGTTCTTTGAAAGTGACTGAATCTTCCTCAGCAAATTCAGGCTCTTCTTCAAAGCCAACTAATCTTGCCATTCGGGATTCTAAATCAGACGAATTTATTTTTGATTGGGAATTGTTGTCAGTGGAAGTTACTGAATTACCAGGAGAAGGTCTTGAAGGAATTTCGTATCGAGTCATAAGTATAGAGATTTAATTTCAAGAACATTTCATATCTTTGATTTCACACATATTATACAATTGCAGTCTGGCTTCGCCGAGTCGATAAACTGCTGAATACAATGGCGATGATGTATCTGGTAGCGTAGTAGCTTGCTTGTCTATGGCACGAACTAAAATTTGTTTGTTGAAAGGAACTGATTTTCCCAATTTATCAGAACTTCCAAATAATAAACTATTGCCACTTATCTCTACTTTCCATTTACCCTCTCCTATTTGTGTGGGTTGAGAAACTTTTTGTAATATGAGTACATTTTCTGTACCAATACTTATATTTTCAAATTGATTTCCTGGATTTAAATTGATTAGCTGAGACTTAAATTTATCTTTAAAATTATTTGCTATTAAATCAGAGCCAATTTGCCAGACCATTCTTGGTGGTTGTTTCTGCGACCATGTAAACATTAAAGTCATGGTTTCACCAACAAAGCGTCGAATTGTTTCGGGATTACGCTCTAAATTTTGTTTAGATTCTACGGTGAGTGTACTACCATCTGCAAGTTGTACCAGACTTGGCTCTTTAGATTTGCGGCTTAATTGCTGTAATAAAGATCCATGGAAGAATAGCAATAATAAGGCGAATACATGAAGACCAAATGTTACCACTGTCAATAGTGGTAGTATGTTTTTTGGATTGGTTTCTGGTTTAACTAATCGCATTAAAATTAAAATTGTAAGCTTCTAGAATGGAGTAGGCTGAGTAGTAGGGGTTGTAAAATTGCTATTTCTTGTGTTTTCGCAAACAGGAAATTGTTCTTCATTTGGTTTTTCATATTCATCAAGTAAACATAAGTTACGAACTTCATAAATTTCCATTTTTGCATTGCGGATACTGTAAATTGCTTTTTGTAAATCAGTTGCTGTGTCAGCTAGTGGATAAACAAAAGTATCTACTGAACGGATTAGAAAATCTTTATTAAAAGGAATGATAATTTTTTTATCTTCAGAACGCTTTTTTTGGATAAGATTGGCAACCATCCCAACTTCCCACTTCCCTGGTGCAATTTTAACGGGGGGATAAACTCGCTTAATCACTAATTGTGCGGATATTGCCTGATTCGAGTTGTTATTGAAGACTTCTGGTGGGGTCATGTCCGCAATTTGAGCTAAGAACCCTTTACGAAAATCCTCTGATAAAGCAAAACTTGCAATCCAACTGCTAGTTGTTACCTTTTTGCTGCCTTGTGGGGTTGTAATATTTATTCCTGGATCTAATGTCGGGTTTGTCACTTGTTCGATGCTTTGGGGTGGTAGCGTTCCAGACCAATCGAACATTGCAGTCATGGTTTTGCTAACAAATTGACGAATGTCTTCTGTTTGTCGTTCTAAGTCGTCGGTAACGGTGACTGGTTTGCCATCAACAAGCTGTACGAAAGTAGGAGATTTTTGAAGACTAAGTTTGCGAATAGTTAATCCTTGAAATATTAAGAGAAGTAATATGAAAACATGTAAACCTAAGGTGGCGATCGCAAAGGTTGACAAAAGACTGATTGTTCTTTTTCTTTTTTCCAGTAACCGTACCATTTTTTTTCTTATTCCCTTTTTTCATCTCCCTCACACTCTCTCCCTCACCCACGAAGTCGTATTACTGATAGCACTGAATACGGCAAATCCTCCAGCAGCAGCAACACCCAAAGATAAAATTGGTGCCAAAATACCCAGAAAGATTATAAACCACATTAAGTCTGGGTCAGAATTATAATCTTGTCCTAAAGCGTTAACAATCATTGCTGAGGTTAAGACAGCGATAATATTAAATGAAATTTTGGCAATCCCAACAGATAAAAATCCTGTAAGCCATGCAAAAATTGGTTTACCTGCTAGAGGTAGCAAAGAACCGCCTACAGCGAGTGGTCCTAAAGCTGCTATAAGCAACATTGTAGCTTCGAGCAAATTTTGAAAAGCAAATTGTAAGGAAATCAAAAAGCTTTTAATACTTGTTTGTACTGTTGAACCCAGCAAAGAATTAAATGCAATTTCTGAGACGTTACCTGTATTATCTGAGATTTGATTGACTTTATTTTCTAGCCTATCTATCCAAGTTTTATTGCCGTATAAGGTTCTGTATCCCGCCCAGAGAAGATCAATTTTTTCTCTAGCTTTGATAAAGCACTCAGTTTGTCTATCGCCAGTTAGTGACTGGCAAGGACGCAAATAAGACCCAGCAACTTCTTCAGCTACACTCATATTGAGCGCTTGCTGATAACTTTGATCAGCATCGCCTGCTTTAACTACTTGCTGGTTTATATTATTGATATAGTTACGCACTCCTAGGGTTAAGTCAGACAGTATGGTTCCATTTCCTGGGTTTGCTAATAATGCCACCACAACAAATGGCCAAATCAGATCTGTCATAGGACGAGAATACTCGCCATCCAAGACATCTCTTAGCCATTGAATCATGAAAAATAGTAAAGTGCCTACTGCAAAAAAGACACCCAAATTGGTGAGTGCTCCGTATAAGTTATTACTAGTATTATTTTGTAATAAGTCTAACCATTGATTATTCCAACTATTAGCAATGCTTTTTGCCGTTGCTGCTCCATTGCTAAGAATATCATTGACGCCTAGATCTGCAAAAATATAAAAACTATTCATTTTGATTTTCTCTTCCCAACAAATCTATTTGAGAAGTAGCTCTCAAAAGTCTTGCTGCTTCTGAAGATGTATCAACTCTTCTGGCACGATTTGCTTCTTCCATTTGCTGAGAAACATTCGCTAAATTTAGGTTAGAGTATTGCAGAGAGTGATTCACTTGCATTGTCTGTGCAAAGGTTTCTGCTAGTATCTTGGCTTGCTCACCTTGAACCCGCAGAATTTGCAACTGTGTATTTGCATTATTTAAGGCTGTACAAGACGAATTTGCTCCTGTTGCGGTGCTTGTTGGATTACTACCAGCAACAGTTTGACAAGCAGTTTCTAAAGTTGTCTGCAAGGCTTGAGCTAGTATGTTGTTATTTTGCTGTGCTTGTTGTATGGATTGAGTGATATCCCTAATAGAGCTATCAATATTTTCTAACTTCGCTTTTAACCGTATTTGTCCATTTGTTCCTAGAACACCTTCGGCTGAACCACGGGTAATTTCACGGTAGACCTCATTGCTAGCTGCTGTTGCTTCTAATGAGGGATTATTCTCAAAAGTACCTGATATTGACTTTTGAATAACATCATCACGGACATTTTTTGCAGCACTCACAGGGTTAGGTAAATTGAGTTGACCTGTAGAATTATAGATAGCAGTTTGTGTCTCGTAATCTGCTGGTTTTGAGTTTTCGGCAATATTATTTTTTAGATAGTTTTGTAAATCTGTTGCGTAATTTTGGAAATCAGTTGACCAAATATTACCTAATTGTGCCATGGCTGGCAGGGTTCCTAAAAATAACAGAGAGACAGTTAAAAGAGTAGTTTTTTGCATAAAACTGCATCTATGAAAAGCAATTAAAAGGAATTCAACCACGCAGTGCAGCGACTAGCTGACGTGCAAATGTAGAAATAGCCTCATACTTATCGCTGTAATGCTGCATAGCTTGTTGACGTCCAGCTTGTTCATCAGGATTGTTGGCAACTACAGCGAGCTGTTCATAACCAGGGTAGTAGCGGCAGAAGGTATAAATACCATTGTCATCCAACAACCATTGGCTATAAATGCCTTCTTTTCGAGGGAAAAAGCTTTCTGTTGCATTGCGAGAAATAATTTCTGGAGGATATTTTAAAATGTTCACAAAACTATCCACTGCAACTGGCTGAATGCGACCAATCAGTCGTGTTGTTAGGTTTTGCAAAATTTTAGATGATGCTTTTGATTTAGCAATCGTGTCGGGGTCCTGTGCTGATAGGATGACCCTGATCCCAGCTTTAGCACCATTAGCACAAATTCTTCCCACTAAGTTAGAGATTTGTTCGAACTCAAACAAAATTGGTGCTTCGTCAATAAAGAATATTGAGGATGGACTACTTAATGAGCGTCTCAGTGCTGCTGAATAAGCACTTAAAGAAAGTACTGCGGCATCTTCACTATCAGATAAGTTCCTGAGAGCAAAAACTAAAAGTTGTGCATCAGTGGGAAAGCTAGATGGTGCTGAAATAGCTTGTCCTACCCGGCTAGAAAGCCAAAATCGTAAGCGCAAGTGAATTTGACTCAGTGCATCTTCAACTCTGCCACCTATACTATCCAACCTGAGATGCTCTGGCGAACAGAATATGAGGAAATCCTTTAAGGTCGGAGTTTTTTGCCAAGCTACGCTGCCAAATCCGTCGGCGATAGCATCTCGATATCTTTGTTGTATACCTTCATCAGCAAAAAAGACTTCTAAAGCCAAGTTGATGATCGCTCGTACAGTTTGGGATAACAACAGATTTTCAGTGGATGACCCTAGAATCATTGTCATTAAGGCTGATTCTAGGAAGGCGATATAATCGAGTAGGCGATCGCGTTGTTCTTCTTGAGAAAGTGAACGTAAGTCTGGCTGCTCAAACAAGTTATTTGATTGTTTGGAAATGTCAAAA
Organism: Nostocales cyanobacterium Centralia_MAG_434; assembly: GCA_021324415.1. Classification (GTDB taxonomy): domain Bacteria; phylum Cyanobacteriota; class Cyanobacteriia; order Cyanobacteriales; family Nostocaceae; genus JAJPJF01. The sequence goes on along the minus strand of JAJPJF010000342.1, from coordinate 12,624 downwards.
TACGCTCCATTTCCCTCCATAAATTCTGTGTAGTCTGTGAAGGTAGACGTACCATCAGGTTTAGGAAAGTCCAATGCCACTACAGGAATACCATAAGCCAAAGCTTGGGTTAAAATTCCTGATACTAACACTGATTTACCAGCACGAGTTGTTGCAAACAAAGCTAAATTTTTATGCTGGTTAAAGAGATCTATATGAATGGGGGTTCCTCCCTCTTCAGCAATCAATTCAAAGCCTTGGTTATCACCGCCTTTAGTGATTGATAAAGGGATCAACCCTGGCACCTCGTTAGTCAAATAAAGCTGACGTCGATTGAAGGGTTTTGTCAATAATCCTTCCCAGACGATAGGTAGTGTTTGCAACCAAATTTTCCACGTATATTCTGTTTCCCTAATCACCTGTGCTGGGCGCTGGAAACAGCTTTCTATATATCTAGTTGCCTCATCTAATTTGTCAATAGTTGGCCGATGTACTAAGATGGTGATAGCAGTATAAATTGGTACTGCACCTTCAAACAATTGCTCTTGCGCTGCCACTGATTTTTTCAGTTTCAATTGTGCGTTGACATCAATTGTTTTACTTTTTTCCTGAGCCATCAGAGCTGTCATGTTTGACTGCTTCAGTACCCGTTGCAAGGTTGTTTTCACCAATGCGGGATTTGCCGCAGTCAATTGGCAAAAAATCTCTGTATCAACAACTGTTTCTCTTGCCAGAAGTTCCCACAAATAGCGCAATTGAGCAGATTTATTGATCCAGCCTCCGGGTTTTTCCATAAATGTCATCGCCCCAACGTAGCGATTGTTAACATAAACCCATCGGCGATCGGCACGAGGTACATTTGACTCCATCAGCAATGTTGTACTGTGGAGATTTTCCATGAGCAATTTTGTACTAGCTAAGTCGGAATAAACGTGCTCATGCAACCCATTTTCATCTAAGGTAACAAGCTGAGGGATATCTATAGGCTGTGTGTCATTAAATCGTTTCCAGAGCCCCTGCCAAAGCTCAACAGCACTTAAAGCTCTGACACTGAGTCCCATTTGATTAGATAAAATCTGTTCCCATCGGCGAAAACCTTCTGTATAAGCATTAGAAATCATGGTTTCAATACGCTGGTGTTCTGCCGTTGAGAAATCACCTTTAAATTTCAACCACCATGACTCGCCTCTTGCTAAAAGTTTCTCTATCCAATCTCCAGTATCTGAAGAGTTTGGTTCAATAGTGTATGTTACATAAATCCGGAGAAATTTCGGTTTACGAATACCAGCGCGAGTGAGTTCTCTAACTCTGGCTCGTTCTGCCATCAGTAAATATTGTATATCTGGTGAGGGAGCGGATTTTATCAGGAATGCAAGTTCCTTTTGCCGCTGTTGTTCTGAGCTAAAAGAGCCCAAATGAAAGGTAACTCTCTCTCCTGTGGGGATATCCTTCAATCCAGATTCAATGTTATTACAGATTGTATCTATTTGTTCTGCTCTTAAGGTAGTGTGAATACCTCGGCAATCAAAACCAAAAACAAAGCAGAATCGATCTTTTTGATTACCTTTAGATAAGATATACGCGCCGACATCCCTGCCATTCAGTGAAATGCTTAACATTGTAGAAAGATGTAAAGCATCTTCAAGTGGTGTCAGCCTAGTTTCACTTCCTGCGATATCGACGCTTTGTTTTCCGATTTTTTGCTTCATGGTTAACGTCCAGAAGACTCACATAACGAGCTGTACCCCTTGTCCAAGTGGGGACGCCAATAAATTTGCTTAAAAAACGCCAACTCCTACCACCAGTTAAAATCCACCAAGTTGCCATCCCCCAACCAGTTATTAATGCAGTCCATAACCATTTCTGGAAGTCATCTGGAAAAAAGCCACCAAAAATACCATTGATGATAAAGTAGGAGGCTAGTGCAATAACTGTCCAAGGAAAGACCTGATCTGCTGGAATTGGCCCTAGTGAGGGTTGGCTTCCTAGAATTTGATTGACTGGTCGAAACTCTTTATCTCGGTCTTGGGACATGGCAAATATTTTAGAAAGTCTTTATCTTTTAAGTTTTTATCAACAATTTTATTGATTACTACCAATGATAAAGGCTGTCAATACATCAGCAATTGTTACAGCAACGACCACTAATAGTGGAGTTCTGGCAATACTTTGCCAATCTTCGTCTTTGCGAACAGCATTGATAACACTGATCAAAGAAACAGCAATATAGAGTAAGTAAACAGCTCTTAATACGTTAAAGACTAAACTCACTGCTGCTTGACTGCCACCTGTTCCATTTTGGCTTAAATTATTTTTGAAAAAATCTTCAGCTCTTTTAAAAAATTGAGCTTGTGCTGGATAGGCAAAGTAGTCTAGCCAAAACAAACTTAGAATAACAGCAGCTATGAAGATTTGTAATATAACTAAATACCTCTTAGGTAAATGTACTTGCTGCCCAACTTGCTGTACAACAATTGTGATTAAACTGCCAACAAGCAAACAAAATAGAAAAACAGGACTTTTTAAGCAGATAACACCTAAAAATACTGCACATGCAATCAAAAAAGGCACAGATTCCAGCACTTTAACGCGCCAGTATTCTAGTGTCAATCTAAATTTATGAGACATTTGCGCACGCCCCCAAACTGAAGCTTTCAAAAAGTTTCCCTGATGAGAACTTTGCCCAAACATTTGCTCATTTCCCTATAGCTATAATTACAATATATTGTATAGAACTCTAACATAGAAACTGTATATTAATTTCAACTCTACATTAAAACTTGATGTTTTTGGAGCATTGTCAGGACGTGAGGTTATACACCACATTCAGATTGTTGTTTCCCAAAGAAGGCATCCATAATATTGAAGCATACTGTAGTCAAGAGCAGTTGCTACATTTTACATACTCAACTTCCGTTTAAGTAAGATCTAGACACGGATAAATCATGGCTACCTCACCCCGCAACGAAAAACTATAGCTAACAAGGCTCATACTAGTCCCTGTAACACGATGCTCGATCTCAACAGAGACGACGATGAGACTTACAGAATCTACAGTTACAACTCGCGATCATCATGATCGCGAGTGTGATGCTGACAATACTCATAACGAGACTCAGCATTGACATCAGAAGTTAAAAATCAAACAGCACTAGCACTAAACAAATGTTGATCAAAAGGCAAAAATTAAACAATTCATAATTTTCGGTTAACTTTCAAACTGTAATAATTTCTCCAGGACAAGTTACTGTAGAACGAATATGATACTGTTTCACTAATTATTGTTGCTGATGATGACGCTGCCACCTTTGCTGATGCCATTGCTGGAGTTGTTGCTGTTGCTCTGGAGTTAGCAGTGCTTCTATTTGACTTTGGGCATCCTGTCGGATCTTTTTAATTTGCGCTTTTTGCTCATCACTCAAGTTCAGGCTAGGTCTGGTGTGTTGTTGTCTTGCCTGTTGTAGTTGATCTTTTTGATCTTGGGTGAGGATCGCATCAATTTGCTCTTTAGCAGACTCGTGAATTTGTTTGATTTGTTCCTTTTGGGCATCAGTCAGATTTAGTTGTTTTCCCCATCTTTGCGCCTGTGCTGGTTGAGCATCCGCAGCATTGTTAAAGTAGGGAATCACTGGCAATATCGCTAACATCAACATAATTGTTCCAGGCAAAACAAATAAAGTTTTGATTTTCATCAAGGTAGAGTTATTCATATCTTTAGACAATTTCATACTGAACTCCGCTGTAAATGATGCTTATAGCCTCTGATCTGTCTTGCAAATGAAACTTGGGTCCACCACGAAGTGGGGATTAGGGGAATGGGGAGTAGGGGAAGAAAGATTTTGATGCTCATTCAAGAGCAGAACTTTTTCAGGGTTATTAATTTATACCAAACTCATCTGTTGACTCAGTTGCAAGATGTCAGTTTAATGTCATCATAAAGGTTTTTCCTTCTTGCACAATGAGAACAAAGTCATGGATTTAATGGTGACTTTAGTCATGTCTTAGACTGTTTCACAAAAAGCCCAATATTAGGAGTTCAATAGCAGTCCTAAGCAGTCCTACTTGATTTATGAAAATTCCAATTTCTAGAGACCCGGTTTTTTTAAGAAACCGGGTCTCCATATCCTCACGAGTTATAGAGAATCGTTATTTGCCCTTTAAATTCAAAAAGTTCAAACAGTGATTTTTGTACCATTAAACTTGGTAAATGTGTAGCCCTCGAATCTCTCATTAAACCCTAGCTTCTCGTCTCTGAGGATGCTAATGGCAACTTCCTCTCCTAAAGCCAAAGCAGTTGCACCATCTGAACGCCAATGGATACCGCCATGACCACGACCAATAGCATAATTAGTTGCTAACTTATTTAGCTCACCACCGACTGTCAGTGGGGGTCCACTATAGGGAAGCACTTTTGTAGGATCTTTGGGGTCAGGCTCTACAGGATTAGGAATGACAAAGCTCTCGTCAAAGAACGCTTTCAATAGCGTGGCTTGAACACCGGCAATTGATGCAGCACCACCACTGTAGGAAGAATGGGTTGGTGCTCCTTCTGGATATGCTTGAGGTAGTAGATAAGTGCCAAAAATACTGAAAGTCTGAGCTAAAGCTTGGGAATTTAAGAGTTCAGAGTTAATTGGGTATTCTGTTTTGTTGACGAGATTGTTGTAAACTAATCCACCAAACGCTTCTGGTCGCAGGCGGCGGTGTACATACCACTTTTGCCAGTAAGAGGCTCTAATTGCCCGTGAGGGAGCAAGATCGAGTATGGTCTGAAAATAAGCCGCGGAAAATGCTCCAGTACCAGGTGCTTGAATTTTGTAGTTGTTATAAGGATTGCCCGGATTTAAGGGTGCGTTAATATCTTGACTTAAAATCAAGAAAGCTCCCAAGGCTAAAGCTCCACCAATATGTGCTAACTCACCTAAATCTCGAATAGTAGATACATAACGGCGTTGTGGATCGTAGTTAATCGACTTGCCAGAACTACCTCCATTTTGGATAGTTAACCATTCATTGAAATTGATAAGGAAGTCATTGCCAGGGAGTGCTGTACGAATTAGAGGCGAAATGAACTGGGTACCAAAAGGAATATTCCGCAGTAGAAATTGTGAAATATAAGGACCGTCAGTTACACCAGGTGGAATAAAGTATTGTGCTGTTCTGCCTGATGGATCACTCTGATCAACATAGGTGACACTGCCGCGAAATAGAGTTTGGGGTGTAACACGACCATTCTGTTTTGGTCCGCGAAATCCTGAAAGCTTGTTGAGGTCTTCAACTGCTGCCAAAACTTTTGGATCGTCACTATTATCCTTTAACTTGTCAAAAGACACATCTCTTAGTAAAGCTTGCCAGTAGAGTTCAACTGCTTCAGCAGCCTGTTCTTCGCTATCCAGAGTTGGAGCTGGTGGAATCGCGATCTGAGCTGCATTGATTCCTTCTAAACTAATTGCCAGTGGTCCTTGAATACTGGTCAGTTTCCTTGTGCCGCCTAGGATAATTTTTTCAAAATCATCAGGGTTAAGCGATGTCAGTGCTTTGATCTCAGAATTATAGGCATCTAGCTTGACTTCGCCTAGTTCGTTATGCGGTAATCCTCTGGTGTCAGTGGCAATTTTGTTGGGATAGCGTTCTTCATCTCCGTTGGTGGGATGTGGTGGAATACCAAGCTCGAACTCTTGTTTTGCGGCTTGGAGACGTATACGATAGGCTTTCTCACTAAAGCGAGCATAGTTGAACACCTTAGCCTGCTTTGCAACATCTTGTGCGTGAACGATGCCTCCTTTTCTTGTTGCAGAGACAAGGGGAGATAGCACCCCAGCTGCAACGCCAGCCGCAGTTAACAAACCTGCTCGACCGAGAAATGAGCGTCTACCCAGACCACCCTTGAATAAGCGCCGACGAATACCATCAGCAGTTTTAGGATTTATTTGCTGTTGTGTGTCTGTTTGAGAAGTGGGATCAGATTGCATCACATTACTCCTTCTACCTAAAAATTGAAATCACGAAATTTCGCTACAGGAAAATCAATAGCTGTAGACATGACGTAGCTACTATTCAGGGTGCTAATAACGAAGCATCGTTATTAGTGCGATCGCTTGTGCCATAGTGCTTTAGCTCATTAATTCTGATGGGTTGTGAAAGTTTGTAGTAAGCACTCTAGTGCTCAATTGCAAGCACTAAAGTGCTCACTCTACAAACCCCACAAAATTAATGAGACAGAGTGCTAACCTCAAACATGGCTCTCAGGTGCAAACAACTCTTAGCTACGCCTTAAACAAGGCATAACTCTGCTCAGCAAACAATACATCTATGCATCAGCTAGATGTCATCAATGTAATTGATGTTAATTAGCTAATCTACTATTAATCGGTAGATTTTTAGTATTTACTGCCGAGATACAATCTCTCACAAATACGCGTTAAAAGCAAGAGAAGATCAAGCATTTTTTTTACCTTGTCACTGCTTTCACCGCTCAATATTTAAGTTAAAAGGCAATCGAGCATAAATACCCAAGGGGTCATTCATTTTTTGTAGAATTGCTATTTCCTGTTGCAGTTTTTGAAGTTCAGCCGTTAATGGATTGCTATCTTGATTCTGAACTTGGTCAATGCCCATAGAAATCCTGACTTCTTGAGAGATTGTTCCAAATAACCGTTCTTCAAAAGTACCAAATTGAGGATATTCTCTTAATTCCCAGTTGTCTCCCAGATTTGCTTGCTTAGCAGCGTATGCGATCGCAGAATCCAAACCGCCAATATCATCTACCAACCCAATTGCCTTGGCTGCTGTACCCGACCAAACACGTCCTTGAGCAATTTCTGCCACCCTTGAAGATGGAATTTTGCGACCTTGTGCGACTTTATTGAGAAACAGATTATAAATACGGTCAACACTGCGCTGGTAAAGCGCCAACTCTTGAGGCGATTTAGGACGAGACATTGTTTGAGTATCAGCATAGCGCCCAGTTTTCACCGCATCCCAGGTAATACCATTGTTATTTGCTAGCTTTTGTGCGTTAAATAACAGTCCAAACACACCTATAGAACCTGTGATGGTATTGGGTTCAGCAAAAATATGATTAGAGTTTGTTGCGATCCAGTAACCACCTGAAGCAGCAAGATCACCCATGGACACAACAACCGGTTTGACTTCACGAGTCAGCCGTACTTCGCGCTGCATCACTTCAGCTGCTGTAGCACTACCACCAGGACTGTTGATCCGTAACACGATTGCCTTAATATTCTTATCCGCTCGTAATCGGCGAAAGATTTTAGCAAAGCGATCGCCTCCTACTTCTTCATCACTTCCTTGACCATCGACAATTTCGCCTGCTGCATAGACAATAGCGATATGATTTTTGGAAGTGTGCTCCATACCCAAGGACTGACCAGGCACTTCCGCATAGTCACTGAGACTGATTTGATGAAAGGACTTATCTTCTTTTTTGCTATCCGTTAACTGCTTGAGATCAGCTACAACCTCATCAATATACCCCACCTTATCGACTAAATGCTCAGTTTTGGCTTGATCTGCTGACAATAGAGCTTGATTATCTGTAAGTTCTTGTAGCTGTTGAGGATCGATTTTGCGACTGGCTCCCACTGTAGTTCGCCACTGTGACCAAACATCATCTAGCAATTTCTGAGTTTGTTCGCGGTTTTCAGGACTGAGCTTTGTTAGGACATAAGGTTCTACTGCTCCCTTAAATTTTCCCTCTCGTACAACCTGAACACCTATGCCATATTTCTCGAATGCTCCTGCTAGAAACATTGGTTGTGTACTTAAACCTTTTACTTCCATTTCACCCACAGGGTTAATCACAATCGTATCTGCGATCGAACTCAGGTAATATTCTCGTTCTCTCCAATCCAAACCATACGCTATGATCCTTTTGCCAGCAGCACGACACTTCTCCAACGCTTGACGAACTTCTTTGAGAGTTGCAAAGCCTGTGCTGCTACTTGCCTGTGAAGTGTGACTACCATCTAAATAAATAGCCACAATCCGTTTATCCCGCCGTGCTTTTTCCAAAGTTTCTAGAACTGTGTGGAGTGAGAGCCTTTCATTATCATCACCTGAGAGAGCTTTTTGTAAAAATCCACTAGATTTTGGATCACTATCAGTAATATTCACCGATAAATCAAAAACCAGCACTGACTTATCTTTCACTTGTGGACTAGAATCTTTAAAAGATATAGTGAGAAGTAGCAAGAACACTCCTGTAGTTCCAATACCAAAGAAAATTAACAGTCCTAGTAAGCTTCCAATTAAGCTAGCAAAAGTTTGTTTGAGAAAATTACGCATTGTAGTTTTTATTGGGTTAGTTATTTAGTTCTTAGTCATTAATGCTTAGATTTATAACGCTTTTGTCAATTTGATATTAAGATATATTATGTCTATGGTAAACCTCAAACTCAACCAACAACTAGGAAAGTATCTTCCCTTTATCATTTAGATACTCTTTTTGCGAAAATATGCAATAATGAGGGTTACATATTTTTCTCTCAAGAAAGTGATAAAAAAGAGAGAGCCTTAGCGAAAAATAAATTTGAAGTAATTTATTATACTCAAAAATTCATCATATTTAATACCTAATCATCTGCATACTAATGACTCTTATCTTATAGCAGAAACTACACCAGTATGGTTCAGGCTAAGCCTAACACATATGTTCCTCTAGCCAAGGGTGAATTATTTTAACAGTTAGTCATGGTATAGAAACGCACGAGAGTACATTACAGGAACGTAATTTGGAAGATGAATTATATGTAGATTTAATGAAGATATTTGCAACTCAAAAAATAAATTTGGTTAGTAAGAGTCTTCTCCTAAAGAAGGGGTCATCCCATTTTAGAATAAGTAGTGCGAGAGTCTCTCTCGCGTAATATAACCAGCAAGCAAGATACTCACACTACAAAACAAATCTACCAAATTGGGACGCACCTTTAAAGAATAGTAAAAGTGCATTTATTTTCAACAATGAGGTGAATCAAATTAAGTGAATAAAGCTGTAAACCTAGCTATTGGCGATATAGGTACTGATATTCTACTAGAATCTTATCAAAGTTAATCAGTACATCTAAATAGTATTAATTAAGTTGTAACTGCTGGAGAATGAGCAGTCAAAGTTATAGGGTGTCGATCCGTTTTGAGTTCAAGCTGAGGCTTCTCGCATCTGAGATGATGTCGTAGTATGAACTGATCCTTGAATAGTTAAGACTGAGCAAGGAGCATGATGCAACACATAATTACTCACACTACCCAAGAAAAACTCGCTGAGGCCACTATGACCTCGGCGACCCACAATGACTAAGTCAGCTTCCCAGGCACGAGCAACTTGACAGATAATGCGACCAGGGTCTCCAGCCTTTAATGTGTATTCACTTTGGACATCTGTCGCTTTTGCTTCATTATTAAGTGATTTCAAATACTCCCTTCCCTCTTTTTGAAATTCTTCCCACTGCTTCATGTATCTATCATATTTATCACTTGCTTCCTCAGATGTAGTGGGCTGGAAAATATGTGGTTCTGATTCTACAAATGAAGGATTAAGAAATTGCTCATCAAAGGGATAAAAAACGTGCAGTAACATCAATCGAGTATTCATTAATTTCGCCAAAGATACAGCTTCATCAAAAACATGCCGATCCATTTCAGAATTGTCTACAGCAACCAAAATCTTATGAAACATACGTCGTTTCCATTACCATAAATTAAGCTGTTATCAACCATCTACTTTAGAAGAGATGGGGAATGGGGAATGGGGAATGGGGCATAGGGCATAGGGCATAGGGCATAGGGCATAGGGCATAGGGCATAGGGATAGTTATAGAGTATTTCCCTTTGATCTCTTGTCCTCCTTGTCCTCCTTGTCTCCCTTGTCCTCCTTATCCTCCTTGTCCTCCATTCCCCACTCCCTACTCCTCACTCTCTGCATCAGCGACTTCTAGAAGGGTCTTTAACACAGAATCAGGATTGAGACTAATAGAATCAATCCCTTGTTTAACTAAAAAGCGAGCAAATTCTGGATAATCACTAGGTGCTTGACCACAGATACCAATTTTACGTCCGTATTGTTTAACAGTGGCGATCGCCTTGCCTATCAACCGCTTAACAGCTTCGTTTCGTTCATCAAATAGATGTGCTACCAAAGCTGAATCCCGATCTAGTCCAAGAGTCAACTGAGTTAAATCATTCGAGCCGATTGAAAATCCATCAAACACTTGACTAAACTCATCTGCAAGCTGCACATTACTGGGTAACTCGCACATTACGTAAACTTGCAAACCGTTTTCTCCTTGTACCAAACCATTTTTGGCCATCTCCTCTAGCACTCGCCGACCTTCTTCTGGAGTTCGGCAGAATGGAACCATCAAAATTACGTTTGTTAAGCCCATCTCGTCCCGCACCCGCTTCATTGCCTGACACTCCAAGGCAAAGCCTTCACGGTAGTGCTGGTCATAGTAGCGTGAAGCACCGCGCCACCCAATCATGGGATTTTCTTCTTGAGGCTCAAACTCTTTACCACCTAGAAGATTAGCATATTCATTACTTTTGAAGTCTGACAAACGGACAATGACAGGCTTGGGATAAAATGCAGCAGCAATAGTACCGATACCCTGTGCTAACTTATCTACAAAAAATTGTGTTTTATCTTTATATTGGACAGTTAACTCAGCAATTTTATATTTGGCAAGCTCATCTTTTAACTGGTCAAAGTGAACTAAGGCCAAAGGATGTATTTTGATGTGGTCTGCAATGATAAATTCCATGCGTGCCAACCCCACTCCATCATTAGGAATGGCTGTTAAGCCGAAAGCTTCTTCAGGATTACCCACGTTCATCATAATTTTAGTGTGGGTGTGAGGCAGCTTTTCTAACAGAACTTCTTTTACTTCATAAGCTAATAGACCACGGTAGACCCGTCCAGTTTCACCTTCCGCACAAGACACTGTGATTTCTTGACCAGTTTTCAATACAGTGGTGGCATCACCGCAACCTACTATTGCTGGAATACCCATCTCTCTAGCAAGAATTGCTGCGTGGCAAGTACGTCCACCTTGGTTAGTGATGATCGCGCTAGCACGTTTCATGATTGGTTCCCAATCTGGATCGGTGCGGTTGGTTACCAGCACTTCTCCTGGCTGAAATTGACTAATTTGATTTACATTCAAAATTACTCTGGCTTGACCTTGCCCAATCATCTCACCCACACTCCGCCCTGTAACTAGCACTTCGCCCGATTCTTTGAGGTGATAACTGCTAAGAACATTTTTTGCTTTTTGTGACTGTACTGTTTCTGGACGAGCTTGAACAATAAACAACTCATTCGTTATCCCATCTTTTGCCCATTCAATATCCATCGGCGTATAACTGCCGCGAACTTGAGAGTAATGTGCCTCAATTACACAAGCCCAGTGTGCCAACTGTAAAATTTCATCGTCTTTCAGGGCGAAAGCAGTACGCTCAATAAGCTCGACAGGGATGTTCTTAGTTAATTTCGATCCGCCCACTTCATAAACCATTTTGATTTCTTTCGTACCCAAGCGTTTTGCTAAAATCGGGTGAAAGCCTTGTCTCAGCGTAGGTTTAAATACTAAATACTCATCTGGGTTAACAGACCCCTGAACCACATTTTCACCTAACCCGTAGGCAGCGGTAATTAAGGCAGCATCTTTGAAACCTGTCTCAGTATCAATAGAGAACATGACACCAGAAGCTGCTAAGTCAGAACGTACCATCTTTTGCACTCCCACAGAGAGGGCTATGTTAAAGTGGTCAAAACCCTTAATTTGACGGTAAGAAATAGCACGGTCTGTAAAAATTGAAGCAAAGCACTTGTGGCACGCTTCTAGAACAGCCTTAATTCCGTGCACATTTAGGTAAGTTTCTTGCTGTCCGGCAAAGCTAGCATCGGGTAAGTCTTCAGCAGTGGCGCTGGAACGAACTGCGACATCGATATTATCTCCATATTGCTGGCACAGCGCTTGGTATGCTGCAGCAATTGCATCTTGTAATTCTTGAGAAAATGGAGTCTGAAGCATCAACAGCCTAGCTTGTTTTCCACATTGCCGCAGATTGTTGACATCCTCAACATCTAATGAAGCAAAAATCTCTCTTAGTTTTTTTTCTAACCCTGACGTTTGGATAAAGTAGCGATAAGCATGGGCAGTTGTTGCAAATCCGTTAGGAACTTTTACTCCTTTGGGTTTGAGTTGTTGAATCATTTCTCCCAAAGAAGCATTCTTGCCACCTACTAAGGAAATATCTGCAATTCCAACCTGATCCAAAGGTAGTACGAGAGCTTGCTCTTTGGAGAGTTCAGTTGAGGTTTTTTGATGGACAAATGCTTTTATCATCTACTCTTTCCCTTTACAAACAGGAGTGTATCTAGATAATCTGCTATCTCGTTACGTCTCACAGTTCCAGTTATAAACAGATAATTTGAGGAATTTGTGAGGTTGTTGATTAGCTCAATCTAGTGAAACCTAAGTGCGGCAACTCCTATATAACGCAGAGACGTTGCAATGCAACGTCTCTGCATACTGATTACCTATCAAACAGCACTAAGCGCCAACTGTCACACCTGCCTGTGTTTCTAAAGCTTTGATCAAAGCTGAGGCATTTTCTTCACCCCAGCCT
>JAJPJF010000406.1 GCA_021324415.1 Nostocales cyanobacterium Centralia_MAG_434 | reverse complement strand
TCTCCTAACTTAGAACAGGAGACAGAATCTGCTGACCACATTTCTCCTAACTCAGATAAGCAAATAGAATCTAGGAGAAACGTTTCTCCTAACTTAGAACAGGAGACGGAATCTGCTGACCACATTTCTCCTAACTCAGATAAGCAAATAGAATCTAGGAGAAACGTTTCTCCTAATTTAGAACAGGAGACAGAATCTGCTGACCACATTTCTCCTAACTCAGATAAGCATACAGAATCTAGGAGAAACGTTTCTCCTAATTTAGAACAGGAGACGGAATCTGCTGACCACATTTCTCCTAACTCAGATAAGCATACAGAATCTAGGAGAAACGTTTCTCCTAAACCAGATGAGTCACAATCAAAAATGGTACAAGAGGTGTTTGAGAGCCTAGGACTCATGAATTGGCTATCATTCACAACCAAGCGTTTACCTTTGCTAAATCTGCCAGAAGAAATTTTAATGGCACTGCGTTCTGGCAAGCTAGAGTACACCAAAGCACAAGCATTGGCACGGGTAAACGATGACGAACTCCGCAAAAAACTCTTGTCCGAAGTCATAGCTAACGATTGGTCTTTAAGCCAAATCAAAGAACAAATCCAAGCCAGAACTTCTGCAGAACAACCCCCCTCACCTCTTACATCTAACCAAATACCAGAGCGGCTTAAAAATATCACTCAACGCATTAAAAAGCGCCAGCTTTGGAAAGAGCCTACCAAGCAAAAGCAGCTAGTAAATCTTCTAAATAAACTTGAAGCATTGCTAGGCGACGAGTGAATTGACACAAGTTGCTATGTTATCAAGAGGAATAAAAGAGATGACTTCAGAGTTACAAATTCGAAAATTACTTAAGGCTTGGTTAGATTACATCAAAATTGAAAATTTGAGTAATGCCAAAGTAGACGCTAACGATGAGGAGAAACCCAATATCTGGGACTCTCATGTACATCTGGTAGGCGATAAATTATTGATAGACGAGTCTTTATTTAAAAAACTAAAGCAATCTTTTAAAAGTTTAAAGGACAAAGCTCAATCAAAATTACCATCAATTGCTGTAGCTTTCCCTCAGCTTTATGTAATTGAAGCAAATCGTCGTCAATTTCGCCCGTTGTTCACCATCAACATTTCTCCTATCTTTGAGGGCAACTATCGCACTAGCGGATGGGATTTAACTGACTACGAATTTCAGCCTGTTATTCCCAATTTGATGCAGTGGTACGGACTAGATGAAGAAGCTGCGGAATCTCTAGTCACAAGAGAAGGGCTGAAAGTTTTTCTCGATACCACTTTCAATCGTTCCTTTAAAACGTTACAAGACTTTATGGGGCTGATTGAATTACCATCCCTTCCGGTGCGCTCAAAACCTCTCCCCTATTTGTTGAATTTTGACTACGTTCCTTTCAATCAGAACCTTCAAAAAGATTTTCAGAAAATCAGTGAGCAAAGTAACTGGAGTTGGGCCGTATCACAACATCCGGCTTACGAATATCTGTTTGGAAACCCAAAAGCACCTCGGCATAACGTGCTTTTTCTGGGTGCTTTTCCTATCTCAGAACCCGATGACTATCAGGCACAAGCTCTTAAACATTCTCAGGAACATTCTGTTACTGCTGTGATTGGCCCACCTGGGAATGGGAAGACAACGCTGTTGTTACATAACATAGCTCACCAAGTGGTAAGTCGAGCCGTGCAGTTGGCAACAACAGGTGAAGATAAAAGTAACCTAACTGTGATCACTAGCACTAATAACCATGCTGTAAATAACGTTGAAGAATTATTAACCAAACACTTTTTCTCTGAGCGCTTCCACTTATCAGGGGGCTCCAGGAATTTGGTTGACACCCAAGTTTTACCTAGGTTGCAAACTGCAGTCGACACGCTTGCTAAAGAAACTTTTAACAAAGCTGAATGGGAGTCCACTAAGCAAAAATTGTTAGCAGGTGTCCAGCAAATAGAATCTCACAGACAGCAAGACGAAGATTATCAAAAACAGAAAAGCGATGATGAGCAATTATTAGAGGAATTGTCCCAAGATATACAATCACTTGAGGAAGCGATCAAGAGATCTGAATTTGGATTTCAGCCCTCGTACCCATTAGAGTATTCACGTGACTACTCTCAATTCCCACTAGAAGCGTATCAGCAGATAAAACAATATCTTGACAGTGCTAAGAGTTCTTTACCACCTGAAGATTATTGGCAGCATTCAAGGAGAAATAGCCACTGGTTTATTCAGTTTTTGCAAAGAATTAAACGATTCTGGTACTCGATAACCAAAACTAACCCACGTCATGTTCTCAAACGCTTGCACAAACAAATAGAGATACCTGTGTTAGCGACGCTGGCCACCCCATTTCCCTTTCAAATCCCGCTCTCCACTGAATCTCTCATAGCTGCCCAGCAGAGTGTTTCTCAGTTAATGGAATCAGCATTGGACTGGCAGAAACAACAGAATAATATTGATAACACACAACAGCAGCTAGAGTCATTAAAGCAGCAACTCACCGACCTCATTATTCGCCGTTCTCACGTAGAACACCGACTCGCAACCTATCCTACCAAAGATTTTTACAGTCGTTTCTACACTGAATTGCATTCGCTGCAAGTAGAGTTATTTGAGTGGTCTTGGCTATTTCAGCAACAGGAAGCTCGGCGACGAAAAGATGAGGTGATAGCTTCGATTAGGACTTACATTGATGTCCTAAATAATGAAGGGGAAGCTTTCCGTCAGTTAGCTATTAATTGGAGAAACATTTATCGGGATATTAGTCTATTGTTTCCAGTGTTTCTTTGTACTTTGCACTCTATCCGCCGTTTGTTCCCTTATCCCGATAATGGCTGTATCGCCCAAGTAATTGTAGATGAAGCGGGTCAGATTCCCCCGCATCAAGTTTTTCCTGTTTTAGTGCGGTCTCATCAGGCTTTGATCATTGGCGATCCATTGCAATTGGAACCAATTGTTAACTTAAGCAACCAAAATAAAGAGGAATATCGTAGCAAATCTTTTCTAGAACAAGGACTCACAGATTCTGATTATGACCGTTACAGTCCTACTGCTTCTACAGCTTATCACCGAGCAGCGGGGGCATCAGGACAACCCAGAGATATTGGTCACGGTATTATCCTTAAATATCATTACCGTTGCGTTCCAGTAATTGCTAATTTTTGCGATCGCCTGTGTAATTACGGTATGGTTATCAAAACTAAACCGAAACCTTCTCGCTTAGGTGCTAATCTAATTGCTTACCACGTTGAAGGGAAACTGGAAAACCAGGTAAATTGGGCAGAAGTTGATACAGTAGAATCATTGATTGAGGAGGTGTTAGCGGCAGGTTATTGCTTAAATTCTTCTGACTCTGAAAGCGCAATTGGAGTGATTTCACCTTACCGCCATCATGTTAACGCCCTGACTCAACGCTTACAATCTCGTTGGCCAGAGCTAAAGGAGCAGAGCATTGGCACAGTTCACACCTTCCAAGGTGGTCAGAAATCAGTCATAATTTTCTCGACTCGCCAATGCCTACCTACTGATAGTCTTTGGTTTATTAATCGCCGACCTAATTTACTTAATACTGCTGTTAGCAGAGCGCGAGAGCTGTTTATCCTAGTAGGCAATTTGGCAAGAATCTCTGAAGGGGGTTATACCAAAGAGTTGGTAGCATATATCCAGCAATATGGCGAGATGCGGTCACTTCAATAAAGTGCAAATGCCAAAATCTAACACCTTTGAACGAAAAATACCCCTATCTTTCCTGCGTTGTAGAAAAATACGGCAGATAGATTTACCTAGAAGCGCACAATACTAGACTAGCGACTAAAGCCCCTAGATCGCTGCTGACGCTCAAGTAATTCTTGCTTCTCTCGCTCTTCCAGAAGCAGCTGATTCCAAGTAGTAAGATTTGACGGTTCAATTCTTTTAGCCTGGGGGAGAATTTTCTGAACGACTTGCGCGGCTTCATCTCCCCGATCATCGTTATTAAATGCGGCTCCTATTCTGCTGATATTTTTGAGAAATTCCACTGGCAACTGATCTAGGTCATCCACTGCCATGTACATTGTTCTAACTGGTGGTAGCTTCTTGCGTACAAAGATGTCAATCTCTGCCATTGACAGGGCATCAATGGGAGAAGAACACAAGAATACTTTCTCGATTTTATCAAGAGGCTCTCCACCCAATTGAAGGTAAAACCAGCCTTCTGAGCGTTTACTGTTTTTGTCGTACTCAAAAGCTCGATTGTCAACACGTGCGGTGTCCCAAACAAGTGCGCCTAACTTTTCACCATCTAAACCCCGCTTGATAAACACAACATTTTTATCAGGGTCTATATAAGCCAACCCCTGCCGCTGTAATGGTTGCACAAGGTAATTTCTTATCCCGCGATATTGGGTCAGGTAATGCTGTAATAATGGCCTTTTGCTTTCATCCTCTGGTGGTGGCGTAAATTTAGGCTTTTGTTGTTTCTGCTCCATCTCAACAAGAAGCTTTTGTGCATGTTCTATTGAGGTAGGTTTCACGGGATTTAATAGCAACTGCGCAATCTGCTCGTCATCCCGTTGTGGCTGGTAGTCAATTTCCTTGTGTTTTTGTAGTCCTGGAAAGGTGTAAGCAGGCCCTAAGGAAGTACCGCTAAATTTCTGGTCATTCCACGAGTAAGAGATACCTTTACTTTTACCGTTGCGTGTTAACCCGTGGCGAACTTCCACACCCAAAAGTTGCAATCGTTCAATTAGTTGGGGCATGGTGGGTTTATCTATAGTAACGCGGTCAATTAGGGATTGAAGCTCAAGTTTAATTGGCTGTTGTGGTGGCGTGTTTCTCTCGCCCTGCTCATATTCCAGTTGCTCTCTTTCTATACGTTGCTGTTGCCCTATACTAGGAGTGCGGTTCAATTTTTCATGGCTGCTTAAGGTCGGTTGTAACCTATATTCTAGTTCTAACTGTCGAATGATTTTTTCTGAGCGTACATACTCCCAGCTATCGCTAGTAATCTTACCGTCATCCAAACTGATTCGGCTAGCGCAAATGTGTATGTGGTCGTGGTCGCGATCGCTATGACGGTAGACAGCATATTGGTTGGCTGTGTAACCCATCGCTGATATATATTTATCTGCAATCTCGCACCAAGTATCATTGTCTAGCTGTTCACCAGGAGCTAGTGACAGCGAAACATGGTGAACTACTTTTTCTGCTTCTGGGTTAAGCTGTCGAGACAGTCGAAATTCTCTGGCTAACTCAAGAGCATTTCTACCAAACATATTGCCGCCAATTAAAGATGACTTTTCTTTATTTTCAAGATAATTAAGGAGTCCACGAAAGCTTTTACCTTTAGTTTGATTGCCAATCATTCTTCATCCCACTCCTCATCTAAGTCGTCCATCTCGTCGTCATCAGTCATTTCGGTTTCAATTTGGGACAATTGGAGACCTATCTGTTGTAGGAGCTTCCGCAGTTGTTCTAGTTGTTCTGGATCTGCAGGTGGTCGCACTCCCCTAAGCATGGCTGTGTTGGTAGCTCTGGTGAGTTGGTTGATGTTGTTGCCGATACGGACTAATTCTCGGTAGGTTGCCAGGGTTATTTTGCTTAGTCGTCTCGGCAGTGGTTTTAATAAAACACTGCGTCTGGTGAATTCAGCCACTGATAGTCCCGCATCTTGTGCTTTCAACTTAATCATCTCGTGTTCGATTGCGTTAACACGAGCTTCCAATGTTTTAGTACGAAGCAAGTTTTTTGACAGTTTTGGGCGCATAACTGAGCAATGTTTAAGAGGGGGTTTCCAAAGGGGGATGCTTCCCACTTTGGCAAGCCTGTCGTCCGAGCGCAGCGAGGTTTGCCGCAGGCAAAAGACACGGCTTGCTTCTCACCTCACGCGCGGGGGAACACCCATCATCGGGGAGTACACAACGTGTTTTCTCACGGTGTAATCGACTGCCACCCGCACGTCTCTAGTTTTCTCCAAATCACTCTCTACACATTACCCATTCATGAGAATAATTCTGGTACGTGCATCCTGGATTTAATATCACCTTACTTTTATCATCTTAATTCTTTTACCTAAAAACTTTTTTTGTTGCTTCTGACACAACTAAAGTTTTGTAACAATCTATTGCAAATCAACCCCAACAGCAATTTGCTGTACTAAAAATAGTACTATCACCTCCAGATGCTTCTACCCATTTTCACTCACTACCAATTCTTGTTATTAGGGAGTAATTTTGCTACCTATTTAGAGTGCAAACAAAGGTGACTGCTGTCGCCACTTCAACATTAAGTAGCACTTTCAGTTGTTGATTTCTCTGCACAAGCATATGTTCAACTACATAGCTATCTCATGAGCAGAAACCAATCCAGAATACCTAAATCTAAACTTCCTGAAGCACTTGAAGCTCTTCGGGCTATGGGTGCAAAGGAGTTAGATGACCTTTCGGCTATTGATGCCATCCGAAATCTGCGTCGTCAAATTGAACGGGTACTCAAGCTTGGCTATACCTATGATGAGATCTCTCAAACGCTCGCCAAACTCGATGTCAATATCAGTGGTCAACGAATTAAATATTTTATGGGTGTTCTTCGCGCTGAATCTCGTAAAAAGTCTCAGTCCAAGCTGAATCAAAATCAAACCAAGGATAACTCTGTTGTACCTGAGAAACTAACACGTCATTCTGATGAATAGTCCGTCAGGTAGGATTATTTTATCTATGGCTTCTCATCGAGATAGTCATTGGAATTTGTTCATTGATGATCGTACTAGCCAACAATGAAAGGAAAATTCGACCATACACCTGCTGCGTGAACCATTGCATTAAAACAAACTTTCGTCAACCATTAAAAGGAAGGTTTTTTAGAAACTTTATCTGGCAAAGTTTTTAGGGGTTAAGCAGCAGCCTTGGACAAGCGAGGTAATCCCAACCCTAATCGAAGATGGAAATTACTCGAATACTTTTTATCCGATGCATAGGCTTTGTGGATTTTTCTGTCGTCACCAATTCTTCTGCACCAACAGACAACGCGGCTGCCACGTGCAGTGCATCCACTGCTGCTAAACCATACTGGCAAGCCATACGATAACCATCTCGTACAATCTGTTCCAGATTACTAGCCCAGTAAGTGACACCACTAAAAAATGTTTCGTAGAATTCGGCTTCGGCAGTTTGGCGGTTGTAAAATGCTTTGGGAAGCACCTCTAGCTTGACAAATTCACTGGAAGCAAACTCGCGTTCAGAATCTGCTAGGATTTTAAGAGATGTTTCGGATATCTCCTCCACACCACGCGCCGCAGTCACTAACACCCCAGCATCAATAAAAGTTATCTTCATTCGTCAGTATCCTGCAATCCACCTCGACGGCTAGCCATCTCTTTCTCAATCTCTTGGTGATTTAGCAAAGGTTCACCACTAGCAACGATTTGGTCACGGATTTGACGCAAACGTTCTCCAAGATTAGTTTTATGAGTACGAGTTAATACAGATGGATCTACTGTTTTGAGGTGAAGAAATTCCACAAATTCCATCACCTGCTGCTGTTTGTCTGGTGGAAGTACCCGCCACTTTTCTAATAACTCTTGTTCTACACTCATCAAAATTCACCTGCTCAAGTTTCCTCTATTGTCCACCTCTAGACAAATTACGAGTATATAATATTAGCCTGCTCCCCACCTGAGAGCGATCGCAACCCTAATTGGGGGGAAAGTAGCAGTAGTTAATGAACTACCTACGCACTTCGCGTTCCGCTACATGCGAGGTTTCGTACATCTCACCTGCTGAACTTTCCTAAACCCTCCACAATAAAGAGTTCAAGTCTCATGTTGATAAGTTTTATAGGAAACCCGTTTTTTGGTCTAGTTCCTACTTTGTCAATTCTAGCGGTGGGGTATCTCTTGATGTACTAAACAAATATATCAAACAACAAGATTCCCCATCTAAAAACTAGATCCAGCCCTGGCGGGAAGTCCCCAGGTGGAGCCTTCGGAACCTGGGGACTTCCCGCCAGGAATGTTAAAAATCTATTAACGGCAGACAACCAGGGTTCAGAACCGCCCACGCCTGAGCTTCTGCAATTAGGCTTTCGTTACCTGAATCGAGGTAGAATTGCATTTTGGCAATCTGCTCCAGACGTTCGCGCTCTTTGCCCCCAATCAGGCGTCGTTCAATTAGGCAATATTGTCTAGCAACACGCTTAGCGTAGGATACAGCTTGGACACGCAGCTTAGTCACTTTCTTAAGATCTTCCAAACCAACAGTTGCAGCCAACGACGAATCATCTGTACTTTGCTCACTAAAGGAGGCAAATTGTGAAGTTTCTGAGGGCATAGTTATAGGTATAGGCACTGAAAGCAGAATACTTCCAGTGTTAATTAACAAATTCTGATTATGGGAATTTGCCGTCTCGCAGGAGTTAAAATTAAAATCTTTATTGTTTTCTAAGCACTGTTCATTTAAACCCTTTAATAAATCCGGAGAATGACTGCAAGAGCTGCTGAAAGTTGATCGTAAATTCACAGAATCAGACAACGTCTGCTGCACATCCGCAGTTTGTTTAGAAACCTCTGCTGACAAAAGCCCTTGAGGGGCTTTGTCAGCAGAAGGCAAACACAAAACCTTCATATAGAACAGATGCCCGTACTTTTCGATTTGGCAAGGGTTCTGGACACTTTGATTTTTTTTTTGGTTTATCTCTTGGTCTGATTGCCCGTCTTTGCTTATCTGGCTTGGCTTATAGATGTTTTCTAGCCAAGGATCTTCTATGTACCATTTGGGATGCCATAGGTGTATATGTTTCCGCAGTGTCTCTTGTGATAGGGTTTTGTTAAACCGACTTTTATATTCTGAGCTTATTAGTTTTGCCCGTTCTGTTGTCCCATTGGGTAGTCTACTTTCCCACTCTAATCCACTCACTACCCTCTTAATTCGCTGTATTGCTTTTTGACTGCGCTCAAAATTTCTCGCGAATCGACCGTTTAATGGGATGATATTATCCTTATTTTTGATATTTTTACCTAAGGCTATCGCCTCTGCATAGGTTTTAGCGAATGTTCCAACAAGCCTTTCGGGATAACTAGCATAGGGAGTGTACCATTTGTGGCGTATTGTACATTCTACCCATTGGCGCACTCTGGCTTCAATTTCATGTTGGTGTCGGCAATATTGTGCGTAACCTGGAGCTTTTTTGGCTGTTTCTACCCCATATTTCACCAATGCTTCTCCCTCTAGGTCCAAAAATACAATCCCATAACCAGTGATTATTTGCAGGAGAGTGTTTGTTTGTCCTAGTCCCGTCCAGCCTGTGGCGATTATTTCTTCCCAGTCTGCTCGCCATTGTTTTCCTTTTGCGGTCTCCTGAGTCCGATATCTCTCCCTTGTTATCTTCCTCCTAGCTTTTTGAGCTACTCGTTTTAGCAATTGCAAATCTTGGCGTACTGCAGCGCGATCACAGTGATCCAGGAAGGTGGATACGTCATCACTTATTGGTTGCAGGTCTTCGTCCAGTAACAATGACCCACTATCTGGTTGCATGGGGCAGCGGATGGCATTGTAGTTGGTGATTTCTTTTTCGCTGTAGGGTTTGGCATTAGGGAAGATTTCTAGATGTCCTTGGCGGATAATAAAGCCTGCATTTTTTAAGGTGATCTCTAGGGCACAGGCTAGCGCAAAGGTGGGGAAGGAGGCATCGAAGGGTATTAATAGGTGATAGCCACCACTAAAGCTGGACTGGAGATAGATCAGCTCTACTATGCCGATGTCTTCTAGAGCAGCTTTTATGCGCTTTACTGATTCATGGTTGTGGTAGTCCCCCAATCTGTCTAAATCGATTGTGGCGTAACGAGTTGTATCGTCAAAGCGCAGACCTACTAGCTTCGATTTGTCTTGGTGCAGTTTCCATAGTTGGGAGGGATGGAGGTAATAATCGATGGTACGCCACGCGGGTTTGCTATCTTCCTTAAGTGCAGGGGCGATTATTGCCTTAAATGGGTGCCAAAAGCGCTCTACATATCGCTGTCCCACTGAGTCGGCGGGCTGGTGAGGTTTGATTTTAGATTTGGCACGCTTTAGTTGCTCTAAGCTTGATAAATTGGGGTTTTGAGCAAATTCCCCTTGATTCTCATTAACAAACATGAGGCTTTCCTGATCCAAAAGGTGGACATCAGGTAGCCACTAGTTGTTTTGCCTAGAACGAGACTTTTAACCTAGAATGAGATCAAATTTGAAAAATAAAGCTGTTGGATAGCTCTAACAGCGTGTTGAGACGATTACCAGTCGTCTCGCGGTCAGATATGTCAGACTGACAGGCAAGCATTCTAGGCTTTCTAGTCTCTCTTTCTTCTTTCTAGACCAAGCACCTAGTGGACTACCCAACTTTTTTTGTAATTAAAATAACGGTTGAGCGCATAATTCCGGCAGTTTAATCCTTAAGACCCATACACAAAATTCCTTTAGTCGGGAGTGCTAACGCTGCCACCGCCATTGCCAAATAAGGAGCATTTGGCAAGTACGCAAAAAAGCGCAACAGAAGGGTAATTAGCCCATTCGGCAGATAGCCGCGTATATATTATTGCCCTATCATGCCATATCTGTAAAAACGGGCTGATTACTACTGATTTCGCCACTGAAAATACTTCTAAAAATATAAAAACCTTATTTTGCAAGGATTTATCTCAAAAGTTCATCCTGGGATACTAGAGTTTTCATCCTGGGATACTAGAGTTTTCATCCTGGGATACTAGAGTTTTACTTCTAAAGCTCAAATCCATACAGGATAAGTCTTTAAAGGCGATTTTTTGAAGAAATTTTCTTAGAAGTAAATTTCAGGAAAAAACTAGCCTTTTACAGTTAATGCAAGGCTAGCAACCAAGTATTAATGCTTAATACTAGATGTCTAGAAGTACTCGAATTTGCTCGACGAGTCGTGGACTGATAGCATGCTGACCTAGTTCAATCATGGATACGAGTTTTTGGGATACATTGAGAAAACCAGCTAGTTTAGCCTGCGACCACCCTTTGGCAATACGTCCCTCTCTCACTTGGCTGCTAGTCAATTTAATGTCTTGTGGCGCTTTATCCTTGGCTTTGGGTTTTAATCGTTTAGCTTTGGTTTTTGCCTTAGATACTGTAAGTTCAGGAATAGGGGCTGGAGGTTTGACATTAAGCTTGGCATTCAGCAATTTATTTAAATAGCCTCTAGGCTTCTTCTCCTTGGAATTTGGTCTTAGCCAACAAGGGTATGTCTCTTCTTCAAATGTAATCTGCCAGCCCAGCTTGAGCAATAAAATTATTGCAACATCCCAGCGCTGTTTTAAGTCATAAGCCCTTCTCGAATCTAACCGCGCTTTATCTATAGTTGTTTTAGGTAATGCAATTTCTAATAGTTCTTGTACCGTGTAGTCTCCATCAAGTCTAAAACGACTATTTAATGTCAAATATATAGCTAACCTTAGTGCGAGTTCATCATGGTAGGGGTCAATTTTCAAAACTTCCTGAGCTAAGAAGCCAAACTGATATAAAGCTTCTCGTGATTCTTCTCCAGCTCGGTTTAAAAAATGTCTAGTCCAAGTCCCCGGCTGTATAATTATATTAATCTCATCTGGTTCCTCTATTTTCCCAGATAAATTCATCTGACCATAGGGCACGATTGTGATATTCCACATTCGACCTATCGGAGTACTAGCATTTATACCGCCTTTCTTATTTATACTTTCTATCCATATTGCTTTAACTAATAAGCAATCTAGTGCAAAGGCAGTTTTTGCTATTTCCAATATTTTTTCATGTTTGGGTTGGTCAGTTCGTCTATCCCAACCCATTTCTTTAATTAATTCACTGGCATTAAGAACGAACAAACTCTCCCAAGGTCTTTCTTGCTTCATTGCATAAGCAGCAAATATTAAGTGTAATTTGGCACTGTTAAAGCCAAATTTATCGATAATCTGTTGGGCTTCATTCCAAGGAAGTAATGTTATATCACCAGGGGTACTAATATAATGCTCAATATAATTTTGGGTATTGCCTTTAGCTCTGTGCTGTGCAACTGCTATCCCTTCTTCATTTTTTTGCCATGACTCTTCTTTCTTAATTTGAGAGTTAATGCTTGAAAGCATAAGCGCTGCTGTTGGAATTGGCTCAAATGGCTCTGATTGAAATAATGAGCTTTCTTGACTGTCTCTTTTGCCTTGAATCTTGTTACTTATTATATTATAGTAATTTCGCAGATTATTTTCATCTATTTTATACTTACCTGAAACTATCGAACTAATCGTACTGTACAAGACTTGATTAAATATAGCTTCAAATAAATTATTTTTACCTATTTCCTCTATATTTTCTGGCACATATAATCCATTTTGGGATTCAAAGTACTGGGGTAATTGTTCGCGTATAACTTGTCTAATATTATCTTGGATTTCCAGTAAAATAGACTTATTTAATTCATCAGTATCCTTAAGATTATGTAGTTGAAAGCTATCTTGATGCATGACATTTCTGAGCTATAAGGTACGTATCTAAATATCCTTTTGCTGCTCTTTAGATAGCCCTAATGCCGTTGCTATCTTAGAGAAATCCAAAAAATAAAATTAAACGCCGTACTCGTTAATCAGTGTGCTACACAATTGGTAGTGCTCGCAGAAAGCCGCTTTCAAATTGGGGAACCAACTTTTGTTGATCTGTTTGTGTTCTCATATCTCATAAGCTAATTTTGTATCAAGGTTCCCCTTTTTGTCAGGATCAAGCTCCGGTAGGTGCCAAGCGCATTGTCCCCCAAAAAATGGGGCAACCTTACTACAAAACTAGTTAGTCAGAACACCAATAGATCAATTCAAAAAGGTTACTCCATTTTTTTACGTGGAAGACCCTCAACCCAGCCAGGAAGGCTCTTGCACGGCAGGACATTCTATTACACCTTAAGTCCCTTACAAAAATCATTTTTTTTTGGCAGTACTCCCCGTTGGTAATCGCCTTCAAATTTTTTCCACCTAAACGTTGCAAGCATAAATCGCCTTCTCTTACAAACCCATTAACCAAAGGATTATTTTTATAATGACACAAGATGCAATCACCATTTGCGCTCTTGCGTTGACCGAAGACAACATCATCCAAAATTCAACTGGTGACAGATGGATGGCTATAACTGAGCCTGAGTATACAACCAGGGGCATCAGCTTTGAGGTGTTATGCCTTGATCTGGAAGCTCCCAACAATACGCAAGCTGTGTGCTTTGCTCTTATCCTTCATGAAATCTTAGCATCTTGAACGGCGATCGCCATGAGTTGCCCGTCAATGTCAAAAGCATTCATTGCTTTATACCCACAACCAAAAGCGCCCCCCGATAAGGAGAGCGCTCTTGATTTTCACTTATTCTTCGTTAACGATTAACCGTTGATAGCAGGAGCAGTCAAAGCAACAGGAGCAGCTTCACCTGCAGCCAAGTCGAGAGGGAAGTTGTGAGCGTTGCGCTCGTGCATCACTTCCATACCCAAGTTAGCGCGGTTGAGGATGTCTGCCCATGTTCCAATCACGCGACCCTGAGAGTCAATCACTGACTGGTTGAAGTTGAAGCCGTTCAGGTTGAACGCCATGGTGCTGATGCCCAAGGAGGTGAACCAGATGCCTACTACTGGCCATGCTGCCAAGAAGAAGTGCAAGCTGCGGCTATTGTTGAATGA
>JAJPJF010000261.1 GCA_021324415.1 Nostocales cyanobacterium Centralia_MAG_434 | reverse complement strand
CGATTGTTCGTCTCTAACCGCTTAAGATGAATTTTAAAGACAGTGGTATTAGCCCACTGCTTTTTCTTGAGTATGGAAAGTTGAGAAGCAATCCTTACAAAACCATATTTGAGCATTTTCGGGCGTTGGAAGTTCATCAATACTGTCGAATTCAATATTATTTGATTCGTATTCTGAGCAAATTATTTGCATAAATTCTATACTGTGATACATTTTTAATGATGTGTGTCTGCAAAAAGATATATATCCTGTAAGTAAAAAATTTGTAAGCAGTGGTAATTTCATTACGAGATTACCCTTTCCACATCCCCACCCTACTCCCCTCTGATTTGGTATGTAATGCCCTAACTTGGCTTGGTGAGCATGATAAAAGATTCCCAAAAACAGAAGACACTGAACGGGTAAACCGCAGACGGTCCAAAGTACTGAACGAAAACGCTAAGGAGTGGCAGATCATCCCAGAGATGACTTACCACAAGTTTAGAGGTGCTTACCTGCGTGCGAGTATTGTCAATTCTGGGGTTGACCCGTTTGATTACCTTTCTTACGCTCAAAGCATTTTAGGGGATGATGATGAAGCCACAATTAAGGCTTATCAACGCTTTCAGATTAAAACAGGTAGCCTAACTAAAATCTAGGAAAGTCCCTATACAAACAAATTTAAATATATACATACATACTTGACTATATATATTAAATCGAATAGTGTAGGGACACGCAAAAAGACCACTCTGATTATGCCTAAGACCGAACCCAAAAAGATATCCATTGCCCAGCAAATAAGAGCCATCACTAACGATGCTATTCAAAAGCTTCAGTTAGTGAAAACTGAAAAAGAGAGTAGAGAAGTCATTAACAAAGCTTGGCGATCGCTCAAACAGCTAGTACCGAATAAAGACTCTTTTCATCAACGATCGCTCTCAACGACACTACGCACACATCACTCTCGCCACTACTACGTTGCTCTTTCTGCTAGAGCATGACAACAACATAATTTCACTGCCCTTCATCCCATTACAAAAGTCCTACCCGCAACTAACTCTTCCTTTCAAATACCTTTTTTCCTGCCACCTCAGATCTTCTACCCACCTCTTGTGTCCCCCTCCGCCTTTTTTCACCAAAACTGCACTCTTAGCCTTGTGTCTCCCCTTCCACCAAGATCACCAAAAACTGCCAAGAACCAAGTTATGCTTCTTATGTTAGGAATTGCTGAGAATCAATCAACGCAATTATAAGGGTTTCAGACACTAAAATACTTGGCTATGCTTCCAGTCCCTGAAAACTTTTGGGTATAGTGACACTTGTCTTGCAAAGATACAAAAAAAAACCACCTCAATGCAGCACAAGGGTGGTTTCTTCCAGTAAGAAACTAATTAAACTATCAGACAATCTTATTCCTCAATTGTGAGGAAACTCTAAGAATTGCATTATCAAAACAGGGATATCCTTAAATGCTAAACTGTCACTTATAAGCAGGTAAATAACAGCATGAAAATGGGAAATACCTGACTCCGTTGTGAAGCTAGGCTTGTAAAAACATTATTAAATGCCTTTTTTGCTGCCACGTCACTTACCAGTAATAAAACGAAGCGCCTTATTAGGGAGATCCAAAAAATAAAATGAGCCACCAATATACCACGAATAACCTACTGCGCTGACAGATCAACAACGTTCGGCAAAGCCTTGCCGAAGGCTCAGGTGGGACATTTTATTACTGGCAAGTGCCTTACCACGACATAACCTTCTGCACCGACGGATCAACCACAAAGGCTCTTCGTTTTATTTTTTTGGATCTCCCCACCTCCTGTGCCTCCCCCTCCACCTTTGATCACCAAAATTGCACATGAGCCAATCTAATTTGATACTCGACACCAAGTGTCTGCGATCGCTCTTCATTTTATTTTTAATTCCAAAACTCCTCCTCCTCAAGAAAATTTCATCTTATGTGCAAATCCTCTCTCTACATAGCAATTTGCACATAAACTGAATTTTTTGCTCATATCTTGAATTTTTTTGCTCATATCTTGAAATCCCTTTCACTACCACTCCTAAGCGAAACTCAACCCACACATGCATTCAAGAGCTTTCCCTTCCCATCCTACGATTGGCTTCATCTTCACTCCCATTGGGCAGAATTTTTCATCTTTTGCGCAAATCTCGCCAGAATTTTTCATCTTTTGCGTCACCATTTTTCATCTTATGTGCAAATCATCCCCTCAAACTCCCTTTCCTTCGTCCCAAATATTTCATCTTATGTGCAATCCGACAACCATCACCTTAAAAGCTTACGCCCAATCAGCATAGGCAAATCTGGGCTTATGCTCATCCATTGCGGCTACTGGCACTTATAGCCGCGCTATCGCCTCACCTTGCATTTACTAAGCATATTTACTCTGCTTGCAGATGCTATCACTCATCTTGTAGCTAATTGTAAAGAAACGTAAAGCAGGTGATCGCCACGGCTTCAATTTTTCAGTATGACGCACAAATCTTGCTACACTTTGCTTCTCAGTACAATAACCAATTGCAGATGCATTTTTCTCGTTTTTGATGCACTTCATACAATCACTTGTCAATAGATAGTTGAGAATTTTGTCAACAGTGAAAAAAACTAGTGTGACTAACTTGCCTAGTAAGTTTCTACTCCTATATAAGGGATTTGAGTCACAGTAGTTATTTGACACACATGCATACTACATGATATGAAAACTCTCTGAAATCATTGCAATCTCACTCATTCTTTGCTCTCAATCACACTAGTGCTTCACGCTACTCTACGTACTATTATGTATAAATATGTATACTGTGTTAGTATGAAGACTCAGTAGGTACGGGGAGGAGGGGACAAATAAAAAAGCACTTAGTACCTATGTGGCTGAGTGTAAAAGTGAAAAAGTGAAAATTGCTGATATTTCTTTAATTATTTTAGCCGCATACTTGCTGAACTTACTGTTGCTATGACGATTTTGCGTTATCTATTAAATGGATAGGCTTGTCATTCTAACCCCTAGAATTTCTAGGGGTTCATTTTAGTGACTTAAATGAAAAACACTTAGTTGTCTGAATAACTAAGTGTTCGGTCAGTGAGATCTATTATCCGAAAATATTTTATCAGGTAATTAGGATGCTATTAATAGCAAAAGCTACCCCAGTAGATTTATAAGGGCAGCAAGTAAAAGCTAAGTTGATAACCAACAATCAATTTAAATTTATCTTTTAATTGTGAAAATCTTGAGTAATTAAAGTATGTAATCCGTAAATCCTGGAATTTCATCTATAAAACCAGGGCACTTATCTACAAGAAAACTGAGAAACACTTTAAGAATTGTCTCTTACTCTGCTTTTAATTCTTGTATTTCATCATCTTCTAAATCTTCAGATTGCATAGATTTTAAATCTTCATCAATCAACTGAAATGCCTTAATTCTAGCATTTTCTGCTGATTCAAAGCCTTCCGTGATTATGCATTCAACCGGACAACTTTGATAATAAGCGTAATACTTATTATCAGATTTTTTGATGGTTTCAACTTCGAAGCTTCAATAATTTATTGTCATTTTACATTTCAAATCGAATAATAGTAAAAAATCCCTAGAAGGGATTGAAGAAATACCAAAAGTTTTAGAGCGTTACTAGAGAATTGTTAGAAAAAATCGCGTGTAGTAGTGCAATAAGAGCACTAATAGATTATATCAAATATCAATTAATACTATCATTGCTCTAGTGTCTGAGTCAAGCTTTTAGGTGCTTTTGGTGTTGATTTTGCACTGTTATTAATGCTGTTTAAAGCAGATGGTTTGGGGTTGGTTGAAACCAAAAATTGAAGTAACCTTTTCACCTCATCATTAAATTCATGTTGTTTGTTAAACGATTCATTCATCTCTTGAATTGTTTCTCTCAATTCAAGAATATTTTGATTATTCTGCTCTTGAGCCCAGGGTAAGAGCATCTCAGTCAGTCTTGACACAAGGAATCAGAAGAATCTAATGTATTGTTAATGAAACAACAACTGAGAACCTGAATCATATAATTGTTATACATAGCAGTGCGTTTCATTTTTTGACGCAGACTACGTTTGTAAGAGTGTTCACAGTTAAGAGCATTAAGAGCGATGCGTCGTAAAAGTTGATAAAGTCTACTATTTTTGTTAGAATACATCTCAGTTATAGATATAATTTGGACTTTTGGGGCAGGTGTTGACGCACTTGCCTTCTTTTTATCTAAGGGATTAGATTTTCGTTTTAGTGACTAAAACGAAAATTACCGAGATATCTGCAACGTACATGCAACAAATACATAGAATATTGCAGACATCTAACACCCATCTAAATCCGTAAGGAGAAATACGGATAGAATTGAATCTCTTGTATATCATTATATCACATGTTTTCATTTGTGTACTACATATTTCAAAAATTTTGCTATAATTGTTACAGGGAAAACTAGTTGATGAGGGTTTAACATCATGGGAGCGGGTAGACCTCCAAAAGGGAAACAACGAAAGAGTGCTCATATTTGTGTAAGAGTTGAGAGCGATGAATTAGAAAGAATAAGAGAAGTTGCGGTTAAATTAAATATGTCTCTTAGTGATTTTGTTCTCAAATCTACGCTTCAAAAAATGAAAGAGATTGAGTCACAAAGCCAAAATAATGCAGCATAGTCAATATTTACCTACTTATTTGGTATAGTATTAATAAATGATGACTATAACAACAAAGCCCACTAGTAGAATCTTTTTGAAAGATTGTTGCTGGCGGGCTTTCTTTTGGCTTTGAATTGTGGTAAGATTGCATCATATATTTTAAAACTTACAGATTTTCACTTTCGGGAAAGCGCCAGCTTTTAAAAACCGAAAGTGTTTTTATTTGAGTAAATCTTAGTAATGTGATTACTAAGAAAATTATATAATCTCTACTATAAAAAGGAAAGAAATTTATCAATAAAGCTAATTTCAACTAATAGTAATTGTTAAATTTATGTGATGTTTTGATTGATTGTTTTAACTCTGGTATGTTGTATTGGATTTTCATTTTAGTCACTAAAATGAAAATTTTTATCATGATAGAATTGTATTGTTAATGCCTTTGTGGAATTGAACGAATAGCTGATTTATTAATTTGAGCAGTGCTTAACAATACTGCTCTTTTTTTTTACAAGATTCTAAAGTGCAATATATTATTATTGATATATACTACTATTGATGGATGGTTTTATTATTTTGTATTCATAGAATTCAATTGAATTCAATACTCTAAGAAAATGTATTATCTAGCTGTAGCAACAATATGTCATCATTGTTGCTTTTTATTTTTTTGTAATCCTAAACACAAGAATTAAAACATTTTTTTACTGCTCTCTACTACTATAGATGGTTGTATTAGCTTGTTTTATTAACTTATATTTATATGTGCATGGTAACGATACTTCAATCATCATCAGAATTTTTTATAGAGCAACGGGGTGCATTGTTCCGTTGCTTTTTGTTATTAGAATAGATTAGCTTGAACTTGGTTTACATTTAAACAAATTATTAACATTGTTCATACTTTATTAATACAGACTCCGATAGAATAATAGTGCACCCTAATTGTTCTTCTCTAATCACTTAAGATAACTTTTAAAGACAGTGGTATTAGTCCACTGCTTTTTCTTTCAACCCTAAAATATAACAATAGAGACATTTTTATTAATACCTACTACTATTGATAGATGGTTTTCCCATTTTATATTTATAAGCTCTAGATAAAGAAGAAAGATTTCAATCATCATCAGAGCATTTATAAAGCAACGGAATAAGGCGAACCGTTGCTTTTTACTATTAGAATAGTTTAGCTTGAGCTTGGTTTTTCGTTTTAGTGACTAAAATGAAAATATTGATAGAATGGTATTGAAAATGTAAGTCACATTTGGACATTTAGCTTTATATCAACAGTGGCTAAAAGCTCCTCCCTAAATGGGGCTACCAATGTAAAAAACTCAGGAGAGAAAGCAATATTTTCACGTAAGCAGTTGAGTGTATAGCTGTGCAGTCCCTTGTAATATTTCTCAGCCAGTCTGTTGACATCCTCTTCATAGAGAGTCGGATTGATGCCCTCACTATCATCTATTTCCCGTGATTTAATATTTTTGGCTATCCTGGCATCAGAGCAAGCATCATAAATAGCTTTTGCTAATTCCTCTTTACGCGCCGTATTGGCATTAATGGTCTTTCCGTCTCTATCAATTTTAGATATCCCTACTTTAGGTGCTATTGCTCTTAAATCAGTAGTCTTAAAATCTTTACCTAGCAAGGTTTCTAGTGAGTAATCAGCGTATTGCTTGCGAGAAACAGTAATGGGGTCGATAGTCATCATGGGGTGCTTCTGTTTGGTATACCCCAAATATAACCCCAATTCTAATAATATGCATTAATTTAATCATAAATTTTATTTATGGGGTTTACTCCTTTTTAGTTAATGGGGTGATCATTGATTATCTTTTCTGGCTGCTTTTTCAGCTTTGATTTTACTTAATGTCTTGAGCGCTTCTGCTTTGTCTTCCTTACGGACCTTAAAGAATTTCGGCGGTTTATCGGTAGGAGGGGCGATTAAGGAATCAAAACCAAATACATCCCGACCGGGCAAAAACCTTGCTTTAATCTCCACAAATGAAGCATGGCCCTGTTGTTCTTTTGGAGTTTTGGGGTTAAACCTAAAGGGCCTAGCTGGGGCATCTCTCCACAGCACGGGCACATGAGAGGCCTTCATAAACATCATTTTGGATAATGATGAGGTATCCTCTCGCTTGATGTATTCTAAACGGTCAGGGCTAAAATTTCTTAGCACAGTAATACAGGGTGTTTGGCAGACAGGGATAAACTGCCATAAGCCACAAAGCTTGAATTGAAAGTCTTCAAGTGCTGAAGCAATACCCTCATTCAATATGCCTTTATCAAAAGCTACTACTTGAAAACCAACTTGATGCAACTGCTCTTT
>JAJPJF010000431.1 GCA_021324415.1 Nostocales cyanobacterium Centralia_MAG_434 | reverse complement strand
TGACTCCCTCTCACTTGGTTTGAAATATAACTAGGGGGATTTTTCCTGACTAGCTTTAGTTAGCGTATGAAATACGCTAACTAACTTTTTTCTTGTTCAAAGTCCAAAATTACTTTATAAACAGAATCATTGTATTTTTGATTTATGGAATAATTTCCATTCTCTAATTTCTGCCACTGATTAAAGACATATCTATTATTCATGCTTCTTGTAGCTAAATATTTAACGCAAAAATTAGCAGTAAATAAAAACTTACTGCTATTAAAAATTACTACTTGAATATCTTCTAATTTTAACCTCCTTCATAAGTAGATAGCCCCCTTTTCCGCATCCAAATTCTCTTAAAATGCCGACGCTTTAAAGGCTCATCTGCATACTCAGTTCTGGCATGAGCGATAGTGCAATTGTTCACGTACTGAACCTGCCCTTTTTGCATTTTGTATTCGACCCAGAGGGATGAATCACTTGTGATTTCTTCCAGTACTGCAAGTGCAGCGAGCGCCCATTCATCCATCGGCTCTCCACGTAACTGATAACCCCGTCTAATAAAATGAGCATTTAGACGAGTTTCTAACTGCCCATTCTTCTCCTCAAATACAGGTTTATACAAAGTCTGCTCTTCATCTTTTTTATGCTCTCCCATTCGATCAAAATAGAAAGGCTGATACAAGCGCGTTAAACTTTGTGGATAGTACAAGGAAAGACAATTGTAAATTGTACGAATGTTCACAAAACGGTTTTCCCCTCCTGCTTTAGCAACCTGCAACGCTAACAATCCAACGTATTCAGGACAAAACAGATTAGACGCATTATCAGTGTGAAAATCGAGTGCAATATTCGATTGAGACGCCCGTACTCCAGACCCTGCTAAAGGCTGGAGTCCTGTATCTCTCACATCCCAGAGCATCAATCCTAAACGATTCTGAGGAACTGGCCGACAAATTAGAGAACTCAAGACAAAAAAGCTTTCTCTGCCTCTTCTTCAGACAGGATATCTAGAGGCAATTTGTCTAAAATTGCAAAGCCAACCCCATAATCCAAAGCATTTTTGACACTAGACATTAACTCACGGCAAAAAGGCAAATCATGCGATCGCAAGTCCAAACTTGCTAGCGGTTGTGCTTGCAAGTATTCCAGCAAATTTAGGATTTCTGACCGTGCTTGCCCAGAAAACTGGAAAAAGTAATCTTCTTGTTTGATATCCGCGCCAACCCAAGCTGACGAGGGAAAACACAACGTCGTCTGCACAATACAATTAACTCCCTAAAAGCTCAATTGAGTTTTATCAGATACACCTTGACAATCTGGACGAGGATCTTCCAGAAAAAATACGTGACAATTTTACAAATCAACTTTTGCAAACTATGCTTTTGCAAAAGTTGACCGCTGAAAACTGCCTAACTAGAGAAACGTTTTTGTATTTATCCATCAATCAATTTGAAATATTTTTCTATATCTGGCAAGTTTTTGAATTGTAAATAATTATTAAAAAGTATGTTTACAACACACTACACACTGCATAAATCTCAAAAAAACACTTGAAGCATGTCTACAATATAGACATATTGTAGACATATTGTGGGTATAACGTGGAAATTACTCATGATTTTTAAAATAGAAAACTATTTTTTAATTGATATTATCTATTCTCCAAGCCAAAACACATCATTTTTTATATCTTAAGGTAGATGCTAATAAAAATAGATTTTGCGTTTTTCCTTAGTTGTAGTACTACTTTTTTAAAAATGCTCTGCATCTCCCCGCTATGCAAGAATCACAAGGCAGAGATGCCAAAGGCTGGTTATTAACTGCTGCCTTTACCTGCTGCCGAAACCAATCGCGCATGAACCAAACTGTAGCGGTAGTCTCACCCTCCTTAAAAGTGGCAAATACTCGTCTGTTTAAATAAGTGATCTTCAAGTCCACGACATCATCAACACTTACTTTCGTTTCAAAGCAATGATTTATAATTTCGGCCACGATAGACCGTTCCTCATTATCAGTGCGACAAATCACAATTTTTCTCCTTAGAGTCACGTTTACTGCTTAATTTTGTAAGCCTGAGTATTTCTGTTATTAAAAAACTCAGGCTTTGCGATCAAATCAGAAGTTTGGCTCTAATTCAACTTCAACCATCTCCCACCACTCAACAAGTTCCCACTCACTAAATCCAATTCCTCGAAGTACTGCCAGCACTGCTCCTGGAGTTAGTTGACTCACAACTAAATCTAAAGTCCGGGTTTGAACACCACATGAGTACTGCTTACCTTCTATCAAAGCAAACTCTGTTTTTTTCAGAACACACTTGATTTTATGTATTATCATTGAAACGTCTCCATATTTGATGTGAGATTGGCGATCGCAAAGTTTTCCAGGCTAGTGCGGTCGCCTTTTGATTTGATAAGTCAGTTTTAAGTCATGACTCAGGACAGCAAGGCGGCATGCAGAGCCGCCCGCTCATTACTAGCTAGTCATCAGGTAGAATCTTGCTCATGAATTCCAAAAATTGAGTAGGATCTTCTCGATCCTTATCGGTAAAGCTGTAGACCAAAATCTCATCCTGTGGCATTTCAGCCTGTTTCTGAATCTGCGACAGGGGAGTAGGCTTAAAATGCAAATCTCGCTCAATGGGCAACCCCAAGGGGTCCCGAACCGCCTGCAATTCTTGTAGAGAAAAGTATCCCCATTCTGTCTCAAACCCCTTCACTAACCCAAAGCACAGATCTTCTCCATCAAACTCGGTAACATACCAAGTCCAGTTAGAACTTGGAGAAAAGAACTTTACATAGACTATAGGGTCTTTGGTTTCCTCTTGGGAATACAGGGCAGGGATTTGAGAACGAATATCAGCGGGTAACAATTCCATTGTGTTATGATCTCCTTGTTTTTGTTTTGTTAATCAGAAAAAGCGTCTCTAGATTGGCAGTCCGGGGCGCTTTTTCTGTTGTCTGTGGTTTTTCCACCTGTCTTTATTATACATTGTCAACCATGAAAAATACCAAAAAAATCACTTTATTTCTATTAAAATCTCTTATTGTTTACAATGAAATATAATAAAAACTTATGCCTTGTTTACTATGAAAGATGCTACTATGCAAATATGTATACCGGGAAATATCAATGGCTAAAAAGAAAGGGGACAAAGGCGGCAATCCTCACCCTGTACAAAATCAACAATTAAAAGCTAAGCGCAAGCAAAGAGTTTTCAATGATCCATTCCCTCAAGAGCCGCTAGCCGCAAAGCCTTTATCTCTCAGACTTTATCAATTCGTCTCTGATGCCTTAGAAGAAATGCCCCATGATGAGAAAGTAGCCACCCTCAGAGCAATAATTACCAATTTTGCTATTGAGAAATTGGGAGCAAAACCAGCAACCCTAATACAATCTCAACACACAGAACAAACTGATCAGCAACAAGTCCTCATTCACGAAAATAACCACTCTATTGATATTGAGCTTGCAAAACAAAAGGCCGAGCTGATCAACTTCGTCAGCAACTTTTGGGGGAGTCAGCCGCCTGAGTGAGGAAAATCAAAAACTCAGGCAGTGGCGCGATCGCATTCGTCAAAATGTATTAAATGACGATTAGGGAAGAGGGCAACCTTCCCTAATTTATTCAGCGCTTCCCGCTCCCGTTGCGGCGACTGCTTTCAGCAGTGCGCGGAGGATGACCGCTGCCCAAGTGGTTATTCAAATCTGAACGAATGGCCTGCCTTCGCATACTTTTGGTTAGCCGTTCCAAAATTCTATTTTTTTCTTCCAAGGAAGAGTTACACAGGCCACTCCAAAAATTGACCTGACGATACAAAGTTGTACCTATAGCATTGTTTCCTTTAGTCAGTTCAGTTTTTAAATCGCTGCGTAATCGCTCCCAAAGCTTAGCCAAGACAACAGGCGCAAACTCCTCAAAGGGAAGCGACCATTGATACTCATCATCCAAAAATACTCTAAAAGCAGCGATAATTGGCAACGACAAAATAGCAGGAGCC